>VXME01000077.1:0-63144 GCA_009861545.1 Acidobacteriota bacterium
CGCTGGTGAACTGGATCTGGTTCGGGTTCGCGCTGCTGGCGTTCGGGACCGGGATTGCGCTGCTGCCGGAGAGCCGCTTCGCGTTCCTCGCCAGCCGGGCGCCCGGCTCGGAGGTCGGCGCGACGTCGGGGGTGACGACCACGATGCTGGTCCTGGCCCTGGCTGTGCCGGGGCTGGCGGGGCCTGTGCACGCTCAGGTCGGCGCCCCGCCGGAGTCGTACGCCGCCACCACGCCGCTGGAGGCCGACCTGCAGCGGCGGCTCGTCTGCACCTGCGGCGATTGTCCCCACTACACGTTGGCCGACTGTCGCTGTTCGTCGCCTCCCCGCTACGTCCGAGGGTCGGACGGTTCGCAGCAACTCGTGGCCGCGGGCGCGGAGTTCATGCGAGGCCAGCTTCGCGAGCAGATCGAGGCTGGCCGCGGCGAGCGCGAGATCCTGGACTACTTCGTCGCCGCGTACGGCAGCCAGGAGCCGCTCGGCGCGCCGCTCGACGAGGGTTTCAACCGCATGGCCTGGCTCTTCCCCTATCTCGTGGGCTTCGGGTGCCTGGTGGCCGTAGGCGGTGTTGCGGTCCGCTGGTCGCGGCGCGGCGGGGCCACGGATGGCAAGGCGGCGCCGGCCCCCGAGCCGATCGACGCCGAGCTCGACGCCCGACTGGATGATGAGCTCCGGAACCTCGACTGACGCCGCGCCGGCGACTTTCCGCCCCTGGCACTTTTTCGTACTGGCCGGCCTGGCCGGCGCGACGGTCGCAGTGGTCACCGTGCGCCCGAGCGGTCTCGCGCCCTTGGTGCTGGTGGTGCTGGCCGCGTGGGCCGGTGCTTACGTCGGCTACGCGATCTATCGCATGGTCGTGCCGCTGCTGACGCGCGACTTCGCCGAGCGCGTCGAGATGGTGGGCGGCCGAACGCGGGCGGCCCTCGACCGCGAGAAGACCCTCGTACTGCGTTCCCTCAAGGAGCTGGAGTTCGACCGGGCGATGGGCAAGGTGTCCGACGCGGACTTCCACGAGATGGGCGGTCGGCTCCGCTTCCGCGCCCGCTCGCTCCTGAAGCAGCTCGACGTGGACGGGGCCAGCTACCGCGACCAGATCGAGCGTGAGCTGGCCGAGCGGTTGACGGGAGCCGGCGACGCGGGGACGGAAACGAGCGGCGCGCCGGCGACCCTTCTGGTGTGCGTCCACTGCGGCGCAAGCAACGACCTCGACGCGAAGTTCTGCAAGGCATGCGGGGCGGCGCTGTAGGCGTCATGGGAATCGAAGAGGAGACGGAGCGGGTGGGGACGGCGCACCGCGTTGCGGCCAGGCGCGGCTTCCCTGGAGCCGTTCTTCTCGCCGCCGTGGCGCTTCTGCTGTCCGCGCCGGCGTCGGCGCAGCCGGATCCGCGCCAGATGTCGGGCATTCCGCTTCCCGATCCGCAGTTGCCGGCCGGCACGATTACGGTGCGGGTCGTTCGCGGCACCCTGTCCAACAACGTGCCCGATCAGGCGGTGGAGCTGCGCGAGGGAGACAACGTCGCCACCGCCGTGACGAACGCGGAGGGCCGGGCCGAGTTTCTGACGCTGAATCCCGGGGCGACGGTGGTGGCGGCCACCGAGCTCGACGGGGTACGCCTGGAGTCGCAGCCCTTTCCCGTGCCGGGGCAGGGAGGCATTCGGCTGATGCTCGTAGGCGGCGCCGACCCGCCGCAGCCGGATGCGCCGGCCGAGTCCGGCACGGTCAACTTCGGCTCCGACTCGCGGATCGTGATCGAGCTGGGCGAGGAAGTGCTGAACGTCTATTACCTGCTCGACATCGTGAACTGGCGCGACGTGCCGATCGAGCCGGACACGCCCATCGCGCTGTCGCTGCCGGTCGGCGCGACGGGCACGACGCTGATGGGCGGCTCGACCCCGCGCGCGGCCGCGGCGGGAGCGCAGGTGTCGGTGCCGGGTCCGTTCCCGCCGGGCATGACGCCGCTCCGCGTCGGCTTCGTGCTGCCGTACTCCGGCCCCAGCCTGGCGTTCGAGCAGCCCTTGCCGGCCGCGCTCGAGTCCCTGCTGCTCGTGGTCGAGAAGTGGGGCGACATGGACATCGCGTCGGAGCAGATCGCGCGGCGCGCCGACGCGAGCCCGGAGGGAGCCGACGGGCGGACCTTCATCTTCGCGGCAGGTCCGCTCGTGGCGGCCGGCGCGGCCGTGTCGCTGGAGATCTCCGGTCTTCCGCACCACAGCCGATCGCCGGCGATGCTGGCGCTGGGGGTGGCGTTCGTGTTGCTGGCCGCCGGCGCCTGGGGCGCTGCGACGCCGGATCGTTCGGCCCCGGCCGCCGAACGGCGCCAGCAAATGGAAGCACGCCGGGAGAAGCGTTTCCGCGAGCTCGTGAAGAACGAGCAGCAACATCGTGCGGGCCGGATCGGCGATACGAAGTACGCGAACCGGCGCCGTGTCTTGATGGCCGAGCTCGAACGGATCTACGCCGAGCTCGACGACGAGGTCGCGCCGGTCCTGCCGAGCCCGGCCGCCGCCGGGGCGGGGGTGCCGCCCGTCACCAGCCAGTCGAGCAGCGCCGGCCAGGAGCTTGCGCCGCAGGACGCAACGAAGTGAGTTCCGAGGGGCAGGGTCCTGCGGAGGTGGGGGCCGGGGCCGAGCACGGAGTCTCGCGACGGGTTTGGCGGCGGTAGCCGGCCCCGCTTCGTTTCCCGCGGTTCGCCATCCCATGCCGACCACGAGTTCGGGCGTCTTCGACTTCGAACGGCTCACGGTCGCCGGCGTCTCGCGCCACTACGGCCGCCAGCGCGCGCTGTCGCGCGTGTCCCTGAACATCCGCGGCGGTGAGATCATTGGGCTCCTGGGCCCGAACGGCGCCGGCAAGTCCACGCTGCTCGGGGTGCTCGCCACCCTGATCGCTCCGTCGCGGGGGCGGGTTCTGTACGGCGAGCTTCCGGCACGCGAGCTGGGGGCGGCGTTGCGCCGCCGCCTGGGCTATCTGTCCCACGAGCTGCAGCTCTATCCGGAGCTGACGGCCGGCGAGAATCTGGAGTTCTTCGCCCGGCTCTACGGCGTCGCGCAACCGGCGGATCGCGTGGCGGCGGCGCTCGCGCGGGCGAGACTCACCGAGCGCGGGGGGGATCGTGTCGGTGGTTTCTCCCGGGGCATGCGGCAGCGTCTGGCTCTGGAGCGGGCGCTGTTGCACGAGCCGCGGCTCGTGCTGCTGGACGAGCCGTTCACCGGTCTCGACGAGCGGTCGGTCGGCGACTTCGTGGCGCGCCTGCGCGGTCTGCGCGCGGCGGGTCGCATGGTGCTGCTGGCGACACACGATCTGGACATCGTCGACGGGCTCCTCGATCGCGCCGTGGTCCTCCGCGCCGGGCGCACGGTACCGCTCGGCGAAGACGGCGGCAGCCTTCGCGAGAGATACCGGGCCGCCGTCGCCGACGAACGCGCGGGGAGGACGACCTCCGGTGCGTGAGGTGCTCCGGATCGCCTGGCTCGTCCTGCGCAAGGACATCCGCGTGGAGTCCCGCAGCCGCGAGGTCCTGTACACGACCACCTTCTTCGCCGCGTCGTGCGTGCTCGTCTTCTCGTTCGCCTTCGTGCGTTCCGGACGTCCGGTGGAGGGGGCGGAGTCCGGCATCGTCTGGGTCGCCCTGGCCTACGCGGGCCAGCTTGCCCTGGGGCGCGCGTTCGAACGCGAGCTGCATCACGACGCACTGCGGGGGCTGCTGCTCGCCCCGGTCGAGCGGGGCGCCATCTTCGCCGGCAAGCTCCTCGGCATCGTGCTGCTGATGGCGCTGGTCGAGGTGGTCGTCGTCTTCTTCGTGGCGCTGTTCTTCTCGACGCCGTTCTTCGAGCATGCGCTGTTGTTCGTCGGATTGCTCGCGGCGGGCACGATCGGCTTCGCGGGGGTCGGCGCGCTGTTCGCGGCGATGCTCGCGAGGGCCCAGAGCCGCGCGGTGCTCCTGCCGGTGCTGCTGTATCCGATCACGGTGCCGGTGCTCATCGCCGGCGTCAACGGCACGCTGGCGCTGATCCAGGCCGATCCGAACCTCGACCTGGCGCGGTTCTGGCTGGCGCTGATCGTCTTCTTCGACGCGGTCTTCCTGACGCTCTCGTTTTGGACATTCGAACCGCTCATGACAGAATGAGGCGCATGACGGGACGCTGGTCGATCGGGTGGCTCGCCGTCGCCACCGTGATGTTCGCAGTGGCTCCGCTGCTGATCGCGCAGGCGCCCTACGAGGCGACCATGGGCCTGGTGGCCAAGATCGTCTACTTCCACGTGCCGGTCTGGTTCGTGATGTTCCTCGCGATCTTCGTCTGCGGCATCTCCAGCGGCATCTACCTGTTCAAGGAGCGGCCCGCGGCCGATCGGCTGGCGGTGTCCGCGGCCGAGTTGGCGGTGCTGTTCGGGGCGATGGGCCTGGCCACCGGCCCGCTCTGGGCGCGGGTTTCCTGGGGCGCCTGGTGGGTCTGGGACGTCCGGCTCACCCTGGCGCTGATCCTGGAGATGACCTTCGTCGCCTACCTGCTGCTGCGCAAGTACGGCGGGCCCGGCTCCGACAAGCTCTCCGCGGGGCTGGCCCTGTTCGGCATGTTCAACGTGCCCATCGTGTACGTGTCGGTCAACGTCTGGCGGACCCTCCACCCGCAGACCACGGTCGTGCCGGAGTTTCCGGCGTCGATGGCCGGCCCGTTCTGGTGGTGCGTGGCGGCTTTTCTCGCGCTGTTCTTCGTCATGCTCGGCGGCCGGCGCCGGCTGGCGGAGCAGGAGGCCGAGCTGGACCGCCTGCGACTGGCGTATGACGACGACTACTGACCCCTTCACAGGATGCGACGCGTGCTGGCGATGAACCCCGGAATACCTGGCGTTGGAGGCGCCCGCCGGCGACGCGCGTCGCCGTTGGCGCTCGTATCGGTCCTTGCGGCGGCGGTCGTGTGCGTCCTGCCTTGTTGGGCCGCGGCCCAGCCGGAGCAGGTGAACGAGTTCGTGCCGATCGACGAATTGCCGGAGGAGGATCGCCTGCCCGCGGCGCCGTTCCTGATCAGCGCCTACGCGATCGTCTGGATCCTCGCGTTCGGCTACTTCTGGCTCCTGTCGCGGCGGCAGGCCGACGTCGAGCGCGATCTGGCGGAGCTGGCCCGCCGCCGTCCGGTCCCGGACGACGACGATCCCCTGGAGGCGGCCTGATGTTCGACATGACCGCCGGCCACTTCGTCTTCATTCCGGCGGTGCTGCTGTTCGGGATGGTGATCGGCTGGATCCTCGGATCGCGCGCCGCCGCCGACGCCTACGCGGCCGAGCTGCGCCGCCGCGAAGAGCGGGAGGCGCGGGCGGCGCGGCGCGCGCAGGTCAAGCCGCGGACGGCGTGATCCGCCGTTCGCGCGGCGTGGCCGCAGACGCCTTCATTCTCCCAGCCATTCCAGAACGCGCTCGACCAGCTCGCCGGCCGGTGCGCGGTCGGCGTCGAGCCGCAGGTGGGCGTGCCGGTAGGCCGACTGCCGCGTCCGGTACAGCGCCTCCATGGTCGTGCGGTCGGCCGCCAGTGGACGGCGGCCGTCCGGCGGGATCCGATCGACCACGGTCTCGAACGAGACGTCCAGCCAGATGGAAGCCCCGTCGGCGTTGATGAGTTGCCGATTCGCCGGGTCGGCGAATGTCCCGCCGCCGGTGGCGACCACCGTGTGCCGCATCGGCAGCAGCTCGCGGAGCACCTCGCGCTCGACCGCGCGAAATCGGGCTTCGCCGTGCGTCGCGAAGATGTCGGCCACCGCGCGGCGCTCGCGCGCCTCTATCCGCGAATCCACGTCCTCCACCCGCCAGTCGATACGCGCGCCGAGCGCTCGGGCGACGGTCGATTTGCCGGCGGCCATGAAGCCTACGAGAAAGACCTTGTCGGTTCGCACGCGGCGCAGTGTAGCAAGGGTGCGGCGGATTGCGCGGGCGCCCCGGCGGCGCGCGGTCCCGCGCCGATCAGGCGCGCAGCGAGTCCAGGGCGCTGAAGAATCCCGGATACGAGACGTCCGCCGCGCCGGCGCCGTGGATCACGCTCGGTCCGGCGCCCGCGAGGGCCGCCACCGCGAACGCCATGGCCAGGCGATGGTCGCCGGCCGCGTCCGCCGCGCCGCCCGGCGGTACGCCCTCGCGCTCGGCGCGGAATCCGTCGGGACGTTCGTCCACCCGCACGCCGATGGCGCGCAGGCCGGCCGCAAGCGCCGTGATGCGGTCGCTCTCCTTGTGGCGCAGCTCCGCCGCGCCGCCGACGTCCACGGCGGGGCCGTGCGCGGCGAGGGCGCCGAGGACCGGAAGCTCGTCGATGAGCGACGGCACCTCCGGCGCCCCGATGACGAGGTTCCGGAGCGATCCCGAGCGGACCCGGACGTCGCCGAGGGGCTCGCCGCCGGAGCTGTCCTCGACGCGCACCTCGATAGCGGCGCCGGCGCGCATGAGAACGTCGAGGAACGCGGTGCGTGTCGGGTTCAGCCCGACGGCCTCGATGGTCACGTCCGAGTTCGGCACCACGGCGGCCGCCGCCGCCCAGAAAGCGGCCGACGACGGGTCCCCGGGCACTCTGAGGGCCAGCGGCCGGAGCGGAGAGCCGCCGGCGACCGCGACCGCGCCGTCTCCGGCGTCGACCGGCACCCCGAACGCCTCGAGCGCGCGTTCCGTGTGGTCGCGGGTCGGCGCCGGCTCGCGGACTCGCGTGACTCCCCGGGCATGCAGGCCGGCCAGCAGCACCGCGCTCTTGACCTGGGCGCTGGCGACGGGCGGCACGTACGTCATGCCGTTCAGGGAGCCGCCGCGAATGCGCAACGGTGGGCGGCCGCCGTCGGCTTCGACGCGCCCCCCCATCCTCTCCAGCGGCTCGATGATGCGCCGCATCGGCCGGCGCTGCAGGGACCCGTCCCCGGTGAGCACCGCATCGAACGGATGCCCGGCGAGGATGCCGGCCAGCAGGCGCATGGTCGTGCCCGAGTTGCCGGCGTCGAGCACGCGCGCCGGGGGAGAGAGACCGCCGAGCCCGCGGCCCGCGACGCGCAAGGTGGATGTCCCGTCGCTCGTCCCGGTCTCCTCGATCTCGACGCCGAGCTCGCGCAGGCAGCGGAGCGTCGAGCCGCAGTCCGCGCCCGTCGAGTAGCCGTCTATCGTCGACGTGCCATGCGCCAGCGCCGCCAACAGGGCATAGCGGTGGGATATCGACTTGTCGCCCGGCACCCGCAGCCGCCCCCGCAGCAGCCGGGCCGGTTCCACGATGACGGAGGGCGACGCCGCGACGCGCATGCGCGCCCACTATAGCGCACGTTTCTTGCTTGCCGGTTGCACGCGGTACTACCCGACGTCGACCGGCAGTTCGAACGGAGGGGCAGCCGCTTGGCGTCGAACCCGCTCGTTTCAATGGCACTTCACCGTGAGCGACTATTGGACGACCTGCCATGCGACCCTCCTTGCCGACGAGCTTGCCCGACCGCGGCCAGCCGGTTATCTTTACGCGTCGACCCCAGCGCATGCCTCCCGCCGGGAATCTCATCCGCCTCGACTTTCCGAGCCATCTGGACATGCTGGACGTGGTCCAGGTGTTGACGGATCACGCGGGTCAGGTCGGAGGTCTCGACGAGGAGACGATCCACTGGGTCGGCGTGGCGGTTCGCGAATCGGTGATCAACGCGATCAAGCACGGCAACGGTGAGGACCGCAACAAGCGCGTAACCGTCGAGATCCGGCTCGAGCCCCGGGCGAAGCCGTTGCGCCTGGTCATTCGCGTTCTCGATCAGGGTCCGGGTTTCGACCCGGACGCCGTAGCCGATCCCCTGGCCCCCGAGAACCTCCTCAGGTCGAGCGGCCGCGGCATCTTCTTCATGCGCAGCTTCATGGACGACATCAGGCTGCAGCGAATCCCCGAAGGGGGGATGGAGGTGCGCATGGTCAAGAAGCTGGGCGCGGCGGAATGACGCGGGGCGGGCCGGGCCGGCGTGGCGATGCGGAGGCGGTGGATCCACTCCTGGTCGCCACCGCGGCCGAAGCCGTGCTGCAGGCCGGAAGGATTCAGCGCGCACACTTCGGAACCGACGTGCAGGTCGACAAGAAGGGGGTCATCGACCTGGTGACGCAGGTCGACCTGGAGGTCGAGCGCTGGTTCCGCAACATGATCGGGGAGCGGTTCCCGTCCCACGCCATCCTCGCGGAGGAGCTCGACGATCACGCCGGCGTACCCGCGCAGCCGCGCTACTGCTGGGTGTTCGACCCGATCGACGGCACGGTCAACTATGCGCACGGCCTGCCGATCTTCTGTGCGTCGCTGGCGCTCGAGATCGACGGCGTTCCAAGCATCGCCGCCGTTTACGACCCGATGCGCGAGGAGCTCTTCACGGCCGAGCTGGGCTCCGGCGCCCGGGTCAACGGCGTTCCGTTGCGCGTGTCCACGACCTCGGGGCTGGTCGACGCGATGCTCTGTACGGGGTTTCCGTACGACGTGCATGAGACGGTGGACGAGGTGATCGGGCTGTTCGGCGCGTTCGTTGCCGAGGCGCGGGCCGTGCGGCGGCTCGGCTCCGCCGCGCTCGACCTGTGCTACGTGGCGGCCGGGCGGTTCGACGGCTTCTGGGAGCAGCGCCTGCATCCGTGGGACATGGCGGCCGGCGCGCTGATCGCGGCCGAGGCCGGCGGCACGGTCTCCACGCTGGCCGGCGCGTCCTTCGATTCGCGCGAGGGCTCGGTCGTGGCGACCAACGGTCTGCTGCACGACGCCATGCTGGGCATCATTCGCGGACGCGCCGTATAGCCCATCGCCCTGCCTGCGCGTCGACAGGGTGTCGATGGTCGGCCGGCGTTCTCTGCACTGGACGGTTGGACACCAATCCGCGACACCGATCGGCGAGTCGACGCTCGTCTCTTGCCAGCTTCGGCCGGGGCCCCGCGGCCGAGCCGGACCCGTCTCCGCCAGATAACATGGGATGCTTCCGCGGCTCCGGCCGAGCGGAAAGCACTGATGGCGCGCGCGTTCCGCGTGCCGGCCTGCTGGCATCGATCGTGCTTGTAGACAGGTGGGAGGGATCGAATGCCTGTCTACTACACACCGGAGGCCAGCATGTCACGCAGCGCCAGGAGAACGGGTTTCGCCGCCGCCGTAATCGTCGCGAGCGTCCTCGGCACGGGGTCGGCGCTCGCGCAGCAGTCGGTCACGCTAACCGCCGGGCAGTTCGCGATCAAGGGATTCGACAGCCGGATCGACCGTGACGTCCTGCTGGAGAACCTGAACGTCTTCGCGTTCCGGCTGGACGACTTCGACGGCGGGGCGGTGGGCGGGTCCTGGGATCTCGCTCTCGGGGACCACTTCGAGGTGAGTCTCGGCCTCGGCTTCTACCAGCGGACGGTCCCGAGCGTGTACAACGACTACGTGGACGTCGACGGCAGCGAGATCTTCCAGGACTTCCGTCTCCGTATCGTTCCGGCAACCGCGACCATCCGCTTCCTGCCGTTCGGAGACACGCCGGTACAGCCGTACTTCGGTGGCGGGTTCGGCCTCTACGCGTGGCGCTACGCCGAATTCGGCAAGTTCATCGACTTCAGCGCGGTCGACCGGTTCGGTTCTTTCGATACGTTCAACGACCGCTTCGTGGCCGAAGGGACGGACGCCGGCGGCGTCGTGCTGGGCGGGGTGCGGATTCCCTTCGGCGACCGGTACGCTCTCGGCCTCGAGGCCCAGTACCACGAGGTGAGCGGGTTGGTGGGCATCGACAACGGGTTCCTCGAAGACGAGATCGACCTCGGCGGCCTGACCACGCAGGTGACGTTCCAGGTGGGTTTCTGACCGGCACGGTGAGGCCGCGGACGTGCGGCGGTCGCCGGTTGGTATAATGCCGGCGTCCGTGGCCCGCATCGTATCCTGGATTCAGGCCTTCGCCCTCGGCATCGGCGGCCCGGGGCTGTTCGTCGTCGCCTTCCTCGACTCGTCCTTCCTCTCCCTGCCGGAGATCAACGACCTGCTCGTCGTGATGCTGGTGATCGAGCACAACGCGCGCATGCCGTACTACGCGCTGATGGCGACCCTGGGCTCGGTCACCGGGTGCCTGGTGCTGTACTGCATCGGCCGGTCCGGCGGCGAGGCCCTGGTCCGGCGGCGGTTCGGCGGGCCACGGATGGCGCGGGCTCTCGCGCTTTCGAAGCGCTATGGTGTCTTCGCCATCGCCATCCCGGCCATCCTGCCGCCGCCGGCGCCCTTCAAGATCTTCGTGCTGCTCGCGGGGGTCGCGGCCGTGCCCTTGTGGCAGTTCGCGACTACGATCGCCCTGGCGCGGGGATTCAGATACTTCGCGATCGGGATGCTCTCCGTCCGCTATGGAGACGACGCCATCGCGTTCATCGAGGCCAACGGCCGCGCCGTCGCCCTCGTCCTGGTGGGATTGATCGTCGCCGGCGGCGTGGTCTGGATCCTCTGGCGGCAGCGCAGGGCGACGCGCACCGGCGAGCTATAATCGACCGCCTCCACGGGTAGATTCCCCGCGGCCTCATCGAAGCGAAGCATGACCCCCGACCTCTCGGTCGTGATTCCCCTCTACAACGAGGAGCCCAACGTTGCCGAGTTGCACCGCGAGCTGACCGCGGCGCTGGGCGCCTGGGGCCGTTCCTACGAGCTCCTGCTCGTCGACGACGGCAGCAGCGACGGCACCTTCGCGGCGTTGAAGTCGTTGCAGGCCGGGGACCCCCACGTTCGCGTCATTGCGTTTCGGCGGAACTTCGGACAGACCGCGGCGTTCGCGGCCGGCTTCGCGCACGCGCGCGGGCGGGTCATCGCTACCGCCGACGGCGACCTGCAGAACGACCCGCGGGACCTGCCCATGATGGTGGACAGGCTCGACCAGGGGCACGACATCGTCTGCGGGTGGCGCCGAAAGCGCCGCGATCCGTGGCTGAACCGGCGGCTGCCTTCGAACATCGCCAACTGGCTGATCTCGCGCACGACCGGCGTGCGGCTTCACGACTACGGCTGCTCGCTCAAGGTGTTCCGGGGCGATGTGGTCCGCTCTCTGCGGCTCTACGGCGAGATGCACCGGTTCATTCCGGCTATCGCCAGCGAGCAGGGGGTCCGCATCGCCGAGGTCGAGGTCAACCACCGGCCGCGGCGCATGGGCGAGTCCAAGTACGGTCTGGCCAGGACGATGCGGGTCGTTCTCGACCTGCTGACCGTCAAGTTCCTGCTCAGCTATTCGACGCAGCCGATTCAGATCTTCGGTCCGCCCGGGCTGTTGATGGGGACGGCCGGACTCGCCATCACCGCGTACCTCGGATACGTGCGGCTCGTCGCCGATCAGCCGATCGGGGACAGACCGCTGCTGCTGCTCGGCATCCTGCTGATCTTCGCCGGCATGCAGTTCCTGACGTTGGGGCTCCTCGCCGAGTTGCAGGCCCGGACGTACCACGAATCGCAGGACAAACCGATCTACGCGGTTCGCGAGATCCTGGAGACGCAGGCCGACCCGTCGCCGCACGACCGGGCATCCGACGCCACGGGCGGGGGCCGAGCCGGCCGCGTCACGCCCCGCTGAGCAGACGGGCTGCCGCGAAGATCCAGACAACCACCACGGTTTGCTCGCCAAGGGCCGGAAGACGCCACGCGTCCTCGGCGAATGCCGTCCCGTCGTCCGCATGAAGGGCGACCGGCTGTCGGAGCTCGAAGGCAAGCTGATCGGCAACCCCGGCGCCGCGCGCGTGGTGGGGCTCTCCGGGGTGGAATACGAGCGCGTGCGTGTCGCCGACGACTGCGACCGGCGCGTCGCCACCGATCGCCACCGGTGCGAGCAGCGGATCCTCCGGCTCGATGATGCCGCGCACGCGAATCTCTTCGCGCGGCGGCGCTTCCGGCAGGCGCTGCCACAGATCCCCGCGGATCGGCGTGGTGAACCACGCCAGGCCGTATGGCCGGGCCGGCGTCATGTCGACAGCGACGTGGTCCCGAACCGCCTCCCCGATAATCCCCGCCGCCACGACGCACCCGACGCCCGACCAGTGCGAGTCCTGTCTGCAGTAGAGCGGCCCCTCGTGATGAAACCGGTCGCGGAGGAACGCCGGCGTCAGATCGACCAGACGAACGCCCTGGGCCCGGAGGTCGTCGTAGAGGGCCTGCAGGGTCGCGTCGAGCCGGCGGACCGGAATCGGTACGTCGAGGTCCGGCGCGAGCCGGTCGGGGTAGACGATGCCCTTCGGCGGCACGGGTGCGACGATGAGCTCGATGCCGTCGCGGCGCAGCCTCTCGGCCGCCGACGCGATCGCGGCGACAGCCGTACCCGAACGGGGAGCTGCGGCGCCCAGGGCGGCGGCTTCGTCCACGGCGAAGAGCCACCCGTCGCTGCCGGTCAGGACCTCCTCTCCCGCCGCCGACGCTTCCGCGGCCAGCCGCGCGCAGGCAACCCGGAATCGTTCGACGAGCTCGGGGTCGGCGGGACCCGCGCAGGCCATGGCCGCTGTCAACAGCAACCAGGAGGCCGCGGGGCCCCGGGGACGGCGCTTCTTGGGATCGGTGCCCTCGACGGGCCGGACGCGTGTCGTGCTTGCGGTCGAGCACGTCGCGGTCCGACGGCCCGCCGCCGGAGGCGTGCGTCGCGAATTGATTCGCATGACTGTTGAGGCTAACATCTCGTCACCGTCGAATCGTCCGGCCTCGTCGTGAGATTCCACAGCAGCAGTACGCTCGTTCCAGTCGTCACGGTCCTCCTCTGGCTGTCCGCATGCGCAGAGTCGTCCGTGTTGCCGCCGGCGACGCCCTCGCCGTTGCCCGCCGACAGGATCGGGCGCCTCGCGATCGCCTGCCCGGCCGGCGGTCGGGCCCAGTCGTTCGACGGCAGACCGGCCACGGTGCACTTCGCGGCGCCTGTCGTCAGTGGCGGCCAGCCGCCGGTGACCGCGGGGTGCTCGCCGCACTCCGGCAGCGCCTTCGGAATCGGTACGACGGAGGTGACGTGCGGCGCCTCGGATGCACTGCAGCAGACGGCGAGCTGCGTGTTCGGGGTGACCGTTCTCGGTCCGCCGAAACTGGCGGTCACCCGGTTGCTCGCGTTCGGGGACAGCATCACCGCGGGTGTCGTGTCTTCACCGAACGGAGGAGCGAGGCTGGACAGCTTCAACTCCTACCCGGCCCGTCTCCGGCGGCGTCTGGCTTCACTCTATCTGACCCAGGACATCGAGGTCGTCAACGCCGGCGTGCCTGGAGAGGAAGCGTCGCAGGCCGAGGCACGATTCGGCCTGGAACTCGGGAGGCACCGCCCGGAGGTCGTGCTGTTGATGCACGGCACCAACGACCTGGACGTGATCGCCGGATCCGGCGCGGACAGCGCCGCCGCGGCCCTCGACGGAATGGTCGCGGCCGCGCGCGCCGCCGGCATCGATACTCTTCTGATGACCATCCCACCCCAACGAGGCACCGGCTCGGCGTCTCTCGTATCGGGGCTGAACAGCAGCATCCAGGCGATCGCCGCCCGACACGGCGCCGAGCTCATCGATATCCATCACCTCCTGCTGACGGGACCGTGCAGCGGCCTGCCGCAGATTCCATGCATCGGGCGCGACGGCCTGCACCCGACGGAGCAAGGCTACGACTTGATGGCGCAAGAGCTGGAGCGGGTTCTCGTGGCCCGCTACGACGTGGAGATCGTGCCCGCGACCGGCGAGCAGCGCGGCGCTGCGCGTGGAATGGCGCTCGCGTCGGGTGAACAGTCGGTCGCTCGCCGGAGACAGGGATGACCCACACCTTGTGGCGCTCGGCGGCGGGGATGGGATTGAGCTCGCTCCTGCTGTTCGCCGCTGCCGGCTCCGTGTTCGCACAGGAGGAAGAGCCCTCGGTTTCCCGGGCGCCGGAGGCTCGGTCCGGAGATTCCGGATGGCTCCTTTCCGGCCGCATGCTGCTCCACGTCAATGGTGGTTACCAGGTCGGTGACACGCGTTACGCCAGGGAGACCGATTTTCGAGCGTACGGCGAACGCGCGCGGTTTCTGGTGAGCGAGGAGTTCGGGGGCACCGCGCACGTCGACGCCGGCGGCGCCCTGCATCTCTGGCGCGGACTGGAGATCGGCGCGAGCTACACCCAGGTCGGCAGGTCCGGGACAGCGCTGGTAACCGGCGCGGTCCCGCACCCTCTCGATAGGGGCCGGGATCGGACGGCGCCTGCGCAGACGCTTACGCTGCCCCATCGGCAGCGAGCCACCCACGTCTACGCTGCGTGGCGCTTCAGACCGAGCGGCATCTGGAGTCTGGCGTTCTCGGCAGGGCCCACTTACTTCAACCTGCGCCAGGGGGTCGTCGCCAACCTGACCGCAAGCGAGGCGGGCGGACCGCCGTTCGCCGACGTCGATCTGCGGGTCGATACCGGGGAGCACACGAGAAACGGCGTGGGGTTCAATGCGGGCCTCGACGTTACGGTCATACTGACGCCCGCCAGGTTGGCGCCCAAGCTCGGCGTGGGGTACTTCGTACGTCTGACGCTCGGTTCGGTCGATACGCCTTCCGCCGACGGCGAGCAGAGTACCTACTACGTCGGCGGGATCCAGACCGGCGCCGGGCTCCGCGTGCTGTTCTGACGCGGAGGTCACCGATCCGGCTGACCGGGAAGGCGGTACGCGCCGCGAACGTCCGCGATTTCGGTGTCGATACGCTCCTGCGTCCAATCCAACGCTTCTGCCATGATCCCGGCCGCCGAGAACACCGCATCCTCTCCGGGGTAGCCCGCGGAACCCGCTTCGGTACGTCTCAGCAGAGCATCGGCCAGTCTGACCGCCATTTCTTCTCGGACCGCGTACCTGATCTCCCCGGCAGTGACGGCGCACGTGGAGCCGAGCGGCACCCGGTCCGTCTTCGAGGAGGTCAGCATGCCGAGGACCTGCCGGTGTCGGGTTCCGTACGTGCAAGCCAGCCGCCTTCGCGTCTCGGGCGAAATCGGGCCGTCCCCCGGACGCGTGACTTCTTTCATGAAGTCATCCACGTCGGCCGGGATGTCGCCGCCGAGGAGGGGTGTGTCCGCGGTCCGGCAGGGGGCGGCGACGCGCTGCAACTGGCGGACTGCCAGATCGACGGCGCGTTCGGCCGTATCGCGGGCGGTCGTGTAGCGCACGCCGAGCATGCTTATGAGCCCGTGGAGTCCGTCGTGGCGATGATCCACGATCTCGCTGATTGTCCTGCGCCGAACGCCGTCGCCGTTCGGAGACACCGGCAACAGGCCGCGATGGACCAGGCGCAGGTCGCCGAGCTCCAGGGACAGCCCCGGGAACGCCTCGCGGAGGGTTCCGATGAACCGCTCGATCTCGGTCCGATCGAGCGCGAGGCCGTTCGCACTGCCGTCGTAGCTGTCGTAGCTCGTGCCCGCGATGGCGAACTCGCGCCACGGCGCGATGAACAGGAATCGTCCGGCTGCCGGCCCGGCGACCGCATGCGAGCCCCGCAACGGCGACGCCATGACGAAGTTCATCGCCTTGGACAGTCGCCCATCGAGGCGTCCGCGGTCGCACGACGCGAGCCGGCGTGCGAGCTCCGGCGCCCAGGGTCCAGCGGCGTTGAGGACGATGTGGGCGCGAATCTCCAGCGACTCGCCGGTGAGGCGGTCGGATGCGCGAACGCCCTCGACCGTGTTTCCCCGCGTGAGCCCGGCCCTGGCCTCCACGTAGTTGGCGGCAATCGCCCCGTCCTCCACGGCGGACGCGATGAACGAGAAGTGGACCCGGTCGCTGTTGTGCATCTGGTGATCGAACCACTCCATGCCCCCGGTCACGCCGTCGGGATCGATGAGCGGATTGAGATCGAGACACTCGTTGCGGGACAGCAGTCGACTGGGCGGCAGTTGCCTGGAGACCGGGATTCCGTCGTTCCGATCGCGCGCCAGCAGGTCGTTGATCGCGAAATAGAGGCGCAGCAGCGTTCGATTGCGGGTTATCCCGCGGTACGTCGGGACCACGAACGGCAATGGCCGGACCAGATGCGGAACGATGCGGCACAGGGCGCGGCGCTCGCGCACGAACCGGCGCAGCGCGGCGACGTTGCCGGACTGCAGCGCCCGAACCCCGCCGTGCAGTGTCTTTGCGCTGTTGAACGAGGTGCCGCCGCCGAAATCGGCGCGGTCGATGAGGCCGACGCGCAAGCCTCGCAGGGTCGCGTCCCAGGCCGCGATCGCGCCGTATATGCCCCCGCCGATGACGAGCAGGTCGAAGGTGCGGGACGTCAGCGTCGCGAGGTCTCTGCGCACTTCCGCTTCTCGTACGACGCACGGCACAGGAACTTCACGTAGGGTAGGACCTGTTTGATAGCCGCGACGTTGATCTGGCAGGGGCTCACGCAGGTCGGACACCGTTCCCGCCGTATGCGACGCCGGTGAGCCTGACTCGATTCCCGGAAGTAGATGTCGACCGGATCCTCTTCACGCACGTTGCCGACCGATTCGCTGTTCTCGCAGAAGAAGAAGCCGCCGTCCGGATTCAGCATGACGCCCTGGGTCTGGAACGGACACGGCGCCTGCCGGTGATAGCCGTTCGCGATCATGTCGGCATAGTGCAGGTATATGTAGTTCTGACCGTCGAGCAGCGGGTCCGATCGAACCCGGTCGAGGAAGAACTGCCGCATCTTGTTCTCGGCCTCCCCGATCGGCCGGCAGCCGTCCGCCAGGTCGCCGTTTCCGAGCATCGGGTCGGTGACGCGGAACATGTTGAACACGATGTCGAGTCTTCTCCGGCGGGCCCAGGCGAGGATGTTCTCGGCGTCGTCCAGGTTCTCGGAGAAGACGGTCGTCGATACGCCGAGGTTGAAGCGGCGCCGCCTCTGCAGTTCCTGCATCGCGCGGATCGTTTCCTCCGCCTTGTCGAAGCCGCGCGGTACGTCCCGTATGGCGTCGTGCCTTGGGCCGATGCCGTCGATGGCGATGCGGAAGCTGGCGATGACGTCCCGCTCGTGACACAACTCGACGATGTCGGTCAGCATCGGAATCGCCCGGTGGGGCGTGAGGCCGGTCGTGCTCAGGCCGAGTTTCCGCAGGTGCGGCAGCCGGTCGAGAACGACGCGGCAGACGTCGACCAGATCGTCCCGGGTCGTCGGCTCTCCTCCGGACAGGTGGAAGTTCTCCAGACGGGTCCACAACGCCGAGCCGAAGACGCGCTCGATTTCCGCGAGAGTCAGGTCCGGTTGCAGGCCGCCACGCTTCCAGTTTCCGCACATCCGGCACTGCGCGTCGCAGTCGAACGTGCAGTTGAAGATGAGTACGGTGGGTTGAATCGGCCGGAACCGCGCCAGCAGTGCGTCGGCAAGGTCTCTCGGGGCCCCTGCCGCGGCTCGAGCGAGGTACCGCAGCGCGTAGACCTGAGCCACGGGAGGAATGCTACAGCAGCCCTTCCCGTCGATACCAATCGGCCGTGCGCCGCACTCCTTCGACGAGATCGACCGCCGGCTCGAAGCCAAGCTCGCGCCGCGCGCGCGCCGTATCGAACGCGCGGTTCTTGGTGAAGAACTCGACGCGCCGCCGGTAGAGCGGCGGCTCGACCCCCAGCGGCACGCATACGGCTTCGCACACTGCGCCCGCCGCCCAGACCGGCCAGACCGGGAACCGCCAGCGCGGCGGTGGGACGCCGACCTCGTCGGCGACAACTCGAACGAGCTCCGTGAGCGGCGTATGCCGGCGGCCGGCCAGTATGTATGTCCGGCCGGCGGCAACCGGCGCCTCGCCGCAGAGTCGGAATCCCTCGACGAGATCGTCGATGTACGTGAAGTGGTAGCACACCGCGCCGGAACCGAGCATCGGGAAGCGGCGTTTGGCGATACCCCGGAACAGCTTCAGGAATCTGGTGTCGCCGGGGCCGTAGATGCCGGCCGGACGGGCCACCACCACCTCCATGTCTCCCGACGCGCCCACGGACCTGGCCAGGCGTTCAGCTTCCAGCTTCGTTTCCTGGTAGATGTCGCCGGGCGCCAGCGGCGCGTCTTCGTCCGCGGGCGGACGCTCGACGTGCCCGTGGACGCCTACCGTGCTGCAGTGGACGAACCGGGTGACGCCGGCTGCCAGCGCGGCGTCGAGGAGCGCACGGGTGCCGCGCACGTTGACCGCGCGGTAGGCCGCATCCGGCTGACCCGCGTTCCTGTAGGTGGCCGCGATGTGGTAGACCGCGTCGACTCCGTCGCAGGCGCGCGCCAGCGACGCGTCGTCGGCCAGGTCGCCGAGCACGATCTCGACGCCGGCCTGCTCCAGCGCTGCGGCCCGCGGGCGGCTGCGGGGGCGAACGAGCCCGCGAACGGATGCGCCGCGCGTCGCGAGGTAACGGGCGAGATGGCCGCCCGTGAATCCGGTGGCGCCGCTGACCAGGACTCTCATGCGGCTCCCGAATGCGGGGCGCCGACGCTTCCGATGGACGGACGCCGGCGGAGAAGCCGTTCGTACGCGGCCGCGGTACGCGAGAGGTAGGTCTCCCGGCTGTAGCGTGAAGCGGCCAGCAAGCGGGCGGCCGTTGCCAGTCGGCGGCGTTCCTCGGGCCGGTCCATGAGTCTAGCCAGGCCGGCAGCCAGAGCAGGAGCATTCGGAGGCACGAGCGCCGCGGTCGAGTCGCTGAGGACCTGCGTGTGCGTCTGAAGATCCGTCGCCACGATGGGTTTGCCCGACCGCAGGTACGAGTAGATCTTCAAGGGCGTGTTGGTGCCGCTGATGCGTGGCGACACCAGGATGTCGCTGGCGGCCACGAAGCTGGGGATCTCCTGCGGTGGACGCTGGCCCGCGAGCACGAGCGGGCTGCCGGACCGCACCGCCTGCGCACGGGCTCGATCGACCTGCGCGACCGTTCCGCCGACCACGAGGACACGCGCGTCGGGGTGGGAGCGCCGCAGCAGCGCGGCCGCCTCGGTGAGCAGATCGAGTCCCTGGTACGGCTCGAAGGTTCCGGTATAGAGCACCAGCGGCTGGTCGGAGCCCACGCCGTAGCGCGCGCGCATCTCCCGCGCCGGGATCGGCTTGGTCTCCTCCACGTCGCCCCCCATCACGTTCTCGATCAGGAACGCCCGGCGGCCGGCGCCCCGCGCGACGGCGGTCGCCTGCAACTCGGGACAGATCGTGATGATGACCTGCGAGTGCTCGATCATCGAGATCTCGACGCGCTCGAACAGCCGGCGGAGCAGCGCGGAGCGGGTGTATTGGAAATTGGCCAACTGTTGCGGCAGGCTGGAGTGCATGTCGTACAGGTGGGGAATCCCGAGTCGTCTCGCCAGCCACAGCCCGAGAACGCCGGCCTCCTCGTGGGAGTGGATCGCGTCGTAACGGCGGGCGAACGCCAGCCGTGTTGCGGTCACGGCGAGGAGTCCATCGAGGAGCAGCTTCGTGGCCGACGGGCCGACCTTCACGCCCTCCACCAACGGCGGTCGCGCGCAGCGCACGATCCGCAGGTTGCGGAGCGTCACGTCGCGGCCGAACGGATAGGTCACGAGATCGACGGCGTAGCCGAGCTCGCCTAGGGCCTTGATGCGGTGGTACTCGCTGAAGGGCGTTCCCCGAGGCTCGAAGAAGGGCTCGGGGGCGAGCATCAGAATCCTCGCCAGACTGCTCACGTGGCCGCTGACTCTACCATACGGAGGAGAGCGTCGAATCGGAACCGGTACGAGCAGTCACGGGGTTCGGTGCGATCCGCCGCGGACCCGACGAATCCGGCCGGGGGCGACCAGGCGCCGCCGCCGGGGCAGCCACGGGATGAACCTGCCATTGAGTCTCATGAGCCGCCACGGATCGTCTCCCGCACGGACGGCCCGCAGGCCCAGAAGCCGGCTGGAGAAGGCGGTTCGAAAGCCGATCGACCGCGCCGCGCCGTATGCGATGGCGCCCGCGATCTCCCAGGGAAAGCAGAGATGGCGGACGGTCCTGGTTCGAAGTCTGTCGCGCAACACCGCCAGCGCGCGATCCAGGTCCTCGTAGATCGCATCTCGGCGCTCGTTCTCGGTTTCGAAGACACCCCTGTCGTTCGCGTTCACGAGTGCCAGCAGCTCGGCTTGCCAGCCCTTGCGCCGGAAGAACGCCGCACCACCCCGGGCGCGCACGTACGCCGTGCACCGCTCGCGCGCGCCCGTGCCGTCGAAGTGTCGGAGGGCGTCGCTCAAGCGTGATCGCTGCGGGTAGAGAGGCGCACCGAGATCGTCGGGTGCGAGGTAGCCGTCGGCTGCGCGCCGGGAGATCAGCGGTCGGTCGAGCGGATGCCACCTGGCGAAGTCCGGGGTGACGAAACCCTGCGGCTGATCGTGGAAGAAGATCTTCGAATGCGAGTAACCGTGACACTGTACGTCGACGACACCCTCCCGGTGGAGCGCCTGCAACTCGGGCCACGTCACGAAGTCGCCCGCCCGCGCCGGCGGCGGCGGGACCGGGTCGTCGATTGTCGTGCGAACGGCGGCCGCGTCCTCGATCCGTCCCGGGATGGCGAACGTGATTGCCCGGAGTTCGTACCGGCGAAGCAGCGGGACGGCGATGGTCCACAGGCTCGCGTGCGCGTCGTCGAAGCAGATTGCCGCCGTTCGTTCGCCGGGGTGCACGCCGCCGCGCACGAAACGGTCGATTTCCTCGGTGGTTACGGTCCGGTACCCGTGCTCGGCCAGGTATTGCAGCTTCGGCTCGAGCGAGGCCCTCGTCACTTCGTGGAGATGAAACACCGGCAGGAGGCGCCCGATCGGTCCGCCGAAGAGGAAGGCAGGGTAGCGGCCCGTGGCGAGGTCGAGCATGCCTCGCAACGTACCGCCCCGTTCTGCGAATGGCACAAGAGCCGAGGTGCCCACCGCGCTTGACTCACCACGGCCGCGAGCTCCAGGAACGCCGGAGTGCCGTGACGCAAAGTATACCCCTGCGCTGCGCGCGGCAGCCCGGGGTGACGGGTCTCGGGACGCGAATCGTCCGACGGGATCGGACCCCCGCCGAGGTCGTCGGCTCGTCTACCGGGGCGGGGCATGTGTGGGCCAGAGCCGATGGCGGAGCCCCCATCCGAGCAGAGCCGCGCTCAGGGCTTCGCCCGCCACCGTGGCGGCCGCCGCGCCATGCATGCCGTAGCGTGGGATCAGGACGAGATTCATCGCGATGTTCGCCAGACATCCGATGACCGCGATTTGCAGCAGTCGGGAGCCGGCATCGACCGACAGTGCGACCGCGTGCAGGACGAAGAGCGGAAACACGAACACGAACCCGACGCCGAGTATCTGCAACGGCAGTCCCGCCGCTGCGTACTCGGCGCCGAAGAAGACGCCGACCAGGGGGTTGGCCAGGAGAACCGCGCCGATGCACACGGGGACGGCCAGTACGAAGCTCACCCATAGAGCCGTGCACGACAACCTCGCGTGGGCCGCCCGATCGCGGACGAAGTGGCTCGCCAGCCGTGGAATCAGGACCGCATGCAGCACCTGCGGCGCGCTGCTCAGGCCTTCGTAGAGGCGGTACGCCGCGCTGTAGAGCCCCGTTTCCGCGTCGCTGCGGAGAGCCCACAGCATGACGGTGTCGACGTAGCTGTAGAGATAGAACACGACCGCGAACGCCCCGAACGGAAGGGCCTGGAGCTGGAGAGCACGCCACGACGACACGTCGAACGCGAAACGAATTCGCCCGACCTGGCTCGCCGCCAGCATGCAGGCGACGAAGAGCGACAGCATGCGGGCGAACACGAAGCTCGCGGCGAGTCCGAGCAGCCCGAATCCGCCGGTCAGGGCCGCGGATCCGAGCCCCAGGAGAAGCAGGCGGTCGATGACCACCGAGGTGCTGTCGAGTCCGAAGCGTTCGAGCCCCTGGAGCGTGTGTCGGATCGTGAGAAGGTACGATCGCAGGATCGATGCGGCTCCCAGCAGGTAGCAGGCGAATCGCTCGTCGGGCTCCGCGCCCAGGACATGTACCGCCAACAGCAGGGCTATCGAGGCCGCGGCGGCGAGCACCAGTTTCAATCCGAAGGTGTCGGCCAGGAGACGGCGGGCCGCCCGCCTCTCGCGGGCCACTTCACGGGTCGTGATCTCCTTGAGTCCGAAGTCGACGAGAGCCTCGAAGATCATCGCCACCGCGAGTGCAAAGGAGAACTTGCCGTACTCGACGTCTCCGAGCACCCGGCCGGCCAGGATGAGCAGTGCGGCGAGCAGCAGCGTGCTGGCGATCGAACCGCTGGCGCGGGCTGCGTTGCCGACGAGGCTCTGGTTCCGCGGGGTCACGCCGCCTCGCGTCGGAACGCTGCGACGTCGGTCAGGAGCCCGGCGATGCGCGCCGCCATCCGCTCGCCGTCGAAATGACGCTCGGCCGTGGCCCGCGCCGCTCGGCGGAGCGCGACGCGAAGCGCGGTGTCGCCGATCGCGCGCCGCAGCGTTGCAGCCAGATGGTCCGGTCGCCCGGGTTCGCAGAGCAGCGCGTTCTCGCCGTGGTCGAGGTGGTCGGCGATGCCCGCGACCGGCGAGACGACCGGCGCCAGGCCGCACGCCATGGCCTCCGCCACCGCGATGGCGAAGGCCTCGTAGTAGGAAGGAAGCACGAATACGTCGGCCGCCTGCATGACCCTGGCCGGCGTGTCGGTGGCGCCCAGGAACCGCACCCGTTCGGAGAGGCCGTACCGCGCGACCAGCTCCCGGGCCTGGGGGCCGGCATCCAGATGATGGCCCGGCATCTCCGGCCCGGCCAGTGCCAGCACCGCCGACTCGTCGTCGACGCGCCGCCAGGCATCGACGAGATCGAGGACGCCCTTCTCCCGGCTGAGCCGGCCGAGAAACAGGCAGATGATTCGCTCCCGCGGCAGGCCGAGCTCGTCGCGGATCCGCCGTACCGCATCCGTCGCGGCCGGACGGTACCGATCGAGGCGAACGCCGTGGGGCTGGTACACCATTCGCCGCTCCGGTATTCCCGCTGACCGGCCTTCGTTCGAAATCTCTTGCGATATGCAGACGTACGCGTCGGCGGCGCCGTAGACCCGGCGGCCCGTGCTCTTGATGGCCCGTCCCAGTCTTCCCGCCGGATCCAGGGCGGCGCGCGCCAGCATGCCGTCCCAGTGCGTGCAGGACAGTACTCCGGGCGTCGCCGCCTGGAAGACGAGCCGCTTGGAGAGGAGGTGGCGCGCCGTTACCGCCGCGACGCCGACTCCCCGCGGATCGGGGCAGTAGACGACATCGTAGCGATTGCGCAATCGAACCAGTGCCCAGAAGATGAACGGCAGAGCCAGCCATTTCGCCCACTGCCGGCGGCTGCCCGACGGGCGTGTCCGATGCACGGGTACGCCGTCGACCGTTGGCGGCGCGGGTCGATCCATCCCGACGCGCGTGGTTAGCACCAGTGTCTCGTAGCCTCGCTCGTGCATCCAGCGAGCAATGAGGCGCGCGTGCGTTTCCACGCCACCGAGGATCGGCGCGTAGTACGTCGTCAGCACCAGCACCCGTGGACGGCGCATGTCATGTACCCGACGCGTTTCTGCGGCCCGGCGACAGTACCGGCCTGATGGCGCGCCAGTAGGCGCCAAGCATCCGCTCGTACCCGTGCCGCGCCCGGCCGGTCAGGTTCCCGCCGGCCAGATCGGGCCGCACGACCAGCGCGCCGTCCTTCAGCAGCTCCCGGTCGGAACGAACCCGGATGCGCTGGACTCGCGCCCGGTCGGCGGCCAGTGCGGGAAGCAGGCGGCACAGGCCGGCCCACGCTCTGAAGTAGGTGACGGCGTGTCCCTTGGCCGTCAGGACGATCGCCTGCAGCGCTTCGTGAAGCACGAAAGCCGGCAGCAGAACGAGGATCGTACGGACCTCGTAGTTCTTGAGGAT
Source organism: Acidobacteriota bacterium (assembly GCA_009861545.1). Classification (NCBI taxonomy): domain Bacteria; kingdom Pseudomonadati; phylum Acidobacteriota; species Acidobacteriota bacterium. The sequence goes on from VXME01000077.1 coordinate 23,728, forward strand.
CACGTGCCAGCGGTTGCGGATCTGGTAGTAGAAGAGCCACGAGCCGCGCCGGCGGCTGCGGTGGCGAACCCGCGCGCGTGGAGGCTCGACGATTCGGTAGCCGGCCAGCCTGACCCGGTGCGTGAAGTCTCCATCCTCCTTGCCGATGAAGTAGCGCTCGTCGAACAACCCGACTTCGGCCGCGACCGCGCAGTCGATGAGCAGAGCGCAACCCGAGGCTGCGCCGATGTCACGCGTGTCCGTTCCGCGCGCCTCGACCGGTCGATCCAGGTATGGATTGACTGCTTCGCAGATGAAGTGGAACCCGGTGTCCGCGTACTGGATCAGGTCCGGTCGATCCGCGTGAATCACGACGGGGCTGGCGATGGCCGCGCCGGGCGTTTCCGCGGCCCGCCGCAGCAGGTCAATCGTGTCTGCTTCCACCATGACGTCGGCATCAAGCAGCAGCACCCAGGGGGTCGGACACTCGACAATGGCCACGTTGCGGCCCGGACCGGGCCCCCGGTTGGCGTCGAGTCGGCGCTGGTGCACGCCCGGCGCGCTCCGGGAAAGATACGCGGCCGTCTCGTCCGTACTGGCGACGTCGACTACCGTGATTCGCGCTTCGGGGCAGCCCGCCTCCCGTAGCGATTGCAGCGTGTCGGGAAGCGTAGCCGCGGCGTTGTGGGCCACGATCGCGACCGACACGTCGCGCGGAAAATCTGGTCGGTTCACGGTCCGGACGCCTTGCGATGGTTTCGTTCGGGAACCGCCGCGTTGAAGTGTCTCCGGTATGAAGTGGCCTGCGACGAATCAGGGAGCCGGCCGGCCGCCCGAATAATCGTGAGCAATCATAGCCGAACGAGGTGGTGGAGCGCCGCAAGGGGGCGAGGCCGAGCCGGTCGGGGCGCCCCGGCGGTCGAGCGCTGCTATCGCTTGCGGGCGACGACGTAGCAGTCGAAGGGTCGCAACTCGACCTCGTCGGCGCCCAGTCGCACCAGGTGGTCCAGTATCTCGCGGGCATAGGTCAGATAGACCGCGTCAGCGTCCGGGAACCAGGTCCGGGATTGCAGACAGATGGGGTCGAGGTGGACCAGAAAACGGTGCTCGGGCGCGTCGATGGGATGATTCCGGCGGAGAAACCAGGGGTACGCAACCCGGTGCTGGTACAGGTGGAGCGCGGCATCCAGCCATCTGAACGTGCGGATCTTGTCCTTGAAGGGACGCGGGCTGAGACCGTAGTCGAAGGACTTGATCGAAGCGCGTTGGCGAAACGGAGGCGTGAGAACGGCGATGAGTCCACCCGGCCGAACGAGCCGAATCATCTCCTCGAGCAGGAGGTGCGGCCAGCAGAGATGCTCGATGGTGTAGAGGCTGATCGCTGCGTCGAACGAACCGGCGGACAGGGAGGTGCGGTAGAGGGAGCCCGCCACGAACTCGTGGTTCGGCATGCGTTCCCGGTTGCGGTCGATCTGCGGCGTCGACCAGTCCACGCCGGTATAACGGACATCGCGATCTTCCAGGTTGCGGCACGGATGTGCGGTCCCGCACCCGAGGTCGACCACGCGGCTGCCCGGCGGGATGGTCTGCTTGAGCCGCCAGTGTCCGGTCATCTTCGGCGTCCAGGTGGGGTTGGTCCGCTCGGCGGCCTCGAAGTAACCGGCGGCGACGGCGCTGTCGTTGTAGAAGGCTTGCAGCCGCTCGCTCAACGCCTGGAGCTGCGGCTGCGCCTCCGGATCCAGGGCGCTACAGAGCCGCGGGCGGGGTCGCAAACGGCTTGGAAGGGACCAGGACACGGGAGAGGGTTGGGAGGGGACCGCCCGTTCTGGACGCCCGTCCCGAATACCGGCAGGTCAGTTCGGACGCGGCTCGACGTACACATCGAGCAACCGGATACCGAGCTTGCGCGTGTCGAGAGCGCCGGCGTCGAGAGCGGCCGGCTCGAAGGTCCGATCTACCAGCAACTCGACCCGGACGTCGTCGGCTTCGCCGAGATCCGCGGCGGTCATTTCGTACTCCAGTCGCACGGGGCTTTCCGTGTCCAGTGTGACTTTGTCGAACGTGCGCCCGCCGACGGTCAGCGTGAGCTGCTGCGGAGTGTCGAACAGACTCGGACGGCCCTGCAGTTCCAGGAGCAGTGTTGCCGCGCTTCCCGGGTTACGGAAAGAGAGCACCGCGCGGTCGGTGCTCCAGCGCCACGAGGTCTCGTCGAAAAGGTCGAACTCCACCTGGTGCCAGCCCTCGTCGTACATGACGAAGCTGCTCTCGTGCTGCGGCTCCAGAGTCAGGGTGGCTACGCCATAGGCCAACTCGCCGAGGTCGTCGCCCGCGAGAGCGAGGCGTTCCCCGGAGACGGGGGAAACGAGGCCGATCGCGACGGTCGCCGGACCGACGTACGGATAGGCCGGCACCCTGACGTTCTGCGTGTACCGGATCGACTCCCCGGGCCGCCATGCCGTCGTCGGTACCGGGGGATCGTGCTCGGTGGTCCAGAGCAGGACCTCGTTCTGGTCCAGCATCTGGAGAAACACCTGATAGTCCTCGCCCAGCGGCTCGAGGGTCGGTGCGAGATCGAACTGGATGGTTGCCTCGATCGAGGCGCCCAGCGGGACGGTGTGCCGGTCCAGCGCAACCCTTGCGACGCCGACGGGCTCGGGAGGGGGAGCGCAGCCGCTCGTCAACACCAGCGCCGCCAGCACCGCCACGGCATCCAGCGCGACCGCACGGCGCATACTCCCACTCATGCGCACGGAGTCTACTGCGTCTCGGCGAGCCGATGCAACGGGAGACGGTGAGCCGGCGCCCTGCTTTCACTCCGGCTTCGCTGCGGCCGGGGTCGGGACGCACCGCGCTGCACACCGGCCGCCTGCGCCCGCGGACGCTGAGTCCGCGGTGGTAGAATCCGCATTTATCGGCAAGGCCGGAGCCGTGGTGCTCGTGGGCTTCGATGACTGCCGCGCCGTCGTCTTCATGCCGTCCGCCGCATGCAGGGGCTGGAATCCCGATGAGAGCAGTCAAGTGACGGGGCACTCCGAATCGTCGTCGGGCGGGATTCGGTCCCGGCGCCTGCGCCGCGCCGTCGAGCCCGGGCTGCTGTTGATACTCGCCATCTCCGTCGCGGGTACCGCGGCGGCCCTCTCGCTGGACGTCGTCGGCGCACTGGGGAGCGTCAAGGGAGATGAAGCCACCTACGTGATGATGGCCCTGAGCGCCGCTCATGACGGCGACATGGTGTACGAGTCGACGGACTTGAGCCGGTTCTACCGGTTGTATCAAGGCGGGCCGGAGGGTCTCTTTCTAAAGCGCGAGGCGGGGCCGGGGGCGCCCGGGCAACTTTTCTTCGCGAAGGCCTGGCTTCACGCCGTCGTGGCGGCGCCGTTCGTCCGGGTGCTCGGGCTCAACGGTCTGCTGGTGCTGAACGTCTGGCTGCTGGCCGGCGCGGCGGTGGCCGGATACCTCTTCGTTGCCGCGCGCTCGCCGGACGGTGTGGCGTGCGCGTTCTCGTTGGCGTTTCTCTGCGCGTCGATTACGCCGATCTACGTCGTCTGGCTGTCACCGGAGATGCTCAACTTCGCGCTGGTCGTGTACGCGTACTTCTTCTGGCTCTACAAGGAGGTGGCGCCGCCGGAACGCCTCCCCCAATCGCGGTGGCTGGCCGGTTCGCGGTCGGACCTGATCGCCGCCGTGCTGCTGGGGCTGGCGACGTTCTCCAAGCCGCCCAATCTGGCCCTGTTCGCCCCGCTGGTCGCGCTCTACTGGTGGCGCGGACGGTACGTTCCCGGTCTGCTGGTGGCGGGAGTCTTCGGGCTGGTGGCGGCCGGGGCGTTCGGCGTCAACACGCTCATGACCGGTGAATGGAACTACATGGGCGGCGACCGGCGGACGTTCTATGGCGGCGCGGGCGGATTTCCCTACGAGCACGGCACGGCTTTCGACCAGGCCGGCATCCCGATGACGACCAACGAGGTGACGTTCGACGAGCCGCCGGACAGGATCGAGTCGTGGCTCGTGCTGTTGCGCAACGCCGGCTACTTCCTCGTGGGGAGGCACTTCGGATTCGTGCCGTTCTTCTTTCCGGCGGTGGTGGCCGTCGCGTGCATGCTGTGGCGGCGCCGTTCCATGGCCGCCTGGCACGTCCTGGTCCTCGGGGCTGCCTGCGGCATGGCCGCGGTCCTGCTGTTTCTTCTGCCGCATTCCTGGTCGGGCGGCGGAGGCCCCCTGGGGAATCGCTATTTCCTCAGCGCCTATGGCGTGTTTCTCTTTCTTGCGCCGGTGATGGCCACCATGTGGCCCGCGGTGCTGGCCTGGACGGGCGGCTCGATCTTCGTGGCGCACATTCTGATCAACCCCCTGGTCTCGGCCCGCCAGACCTATGCGCCCACCCAGCAGGGAGTTCTGAGACTGCTGCCGGTCGAACTCACGATGGTAAGCGACCTGCCGGTCAATCTCATCCCGCAGCGGCGGGGCCTTCAGTACGGCGAGAAGCCCGAGATGTTCCTGTATCTGCTCGACGGGCACTCCACTCCTCCCGAGGAGTCCGCGATGTGGATCGAGGGCGGGGCGACGGCCGAAATCATCGTGCGCACCTTCGTGCCGGTGGAAGTCTTTGCGGTCCAACTGTCGTCGCACGTGCCGAACACGGTGGAAGTGTCCATCGGTGGAGCCACGGAGACGGTGCAGGTCGGGGGCGATCTGCCGGTCACGCTCCGCATCGAGCCACGGGCGGTCTACGCCCGCAATTCGTGGTTGCATCTGCTTTCCATCCGGACACGGGACGGCTACGTTCCGCACCTGTCGGAGCTGGACTCCGACGACGAGAGGTATCTGGGTGTGCAGGTGCGCCTCGCGGCGAGAGCGACGGACGCACCCGAGGAATGACACCGGCATGAGGCGGCTCACACCGTCCTTGCGCGGTGCATATCGTATTCCTGCCTGATTGCCCTCACGTGTCCCTACTCGCAGGTCGTCGGGCGGGGAACGCCGGCGGGCGGCCAGACGTGGCGCCGAAGACCCATCGCCAACACGGTCATGCTCAACGCCTCGCCGGCCACGGTGGCCGCGGCGGCGCCGTGCATTCCGAAGCGGGGAATCAACACCAGGTTCAGTGCGATGTTGGCGACGCATCCCGTGACAGCCGTCCGCAGAAGCCAGGCGCCGGCGCCCGCCGAGAGCGCCACCGCATACAGAGCGCAGAGCGGAAGGACGAACACGAAACCGATCGAGAGGAGTTGCAGTACCTGCCCCGCCGGTGCGTACGCTGGTCCGAACAGCAGGATGACCGCCCGTTCGCCCAGGAGGAAGCCCGCCGCCGCGGTTGCGGGCGCGAGCAGGCCACCGGCCAGCAACCCGCGACGCGCCAACCGACCGTGCGCGGCCCGGTTGGTCCCATAGTGGAGCGACAGCCTGGGAATCAGCACGGTTTGCAGCACCTGTCCGACGTTGGCGAGGCCTTCATAGAGCCGATAGGCCGCGTTGTAGAGCCCTGTCTCTTCGTCCCCCCGGATCACGCCGAGCATGACCGTGTCGGCGTAGCTGTACAGATGGAGCACGATGATGAAGGCCCCGAACGGCAGGGCCTGACGCTGAAGCGCCAGCCAACGCTCCCGGTCGAACGCCGGGCGAAAGGCTCCGATCTGACCGGCGGCCAGCGCCCAGGCCGCGATCAACGAGATCACGCGAGCGCCGACGAAGGCGACCGCCAACCCGATCAGCCCGAAGCCGCCCGCGAGGACTCCCGCGCCCAGGACCAGCAACAGGGACCGGTCGATGACCACGACGAGGCCGTCCAGGCCGAATCGCTCAATCCCCTGCAGGGTGTACCGAATCGTCAGCACGTAGGATCGGAGAATCGAGGCGGCGCCAAGCAGATAACACGCCAGCCGGACGTCCGCCTCCGGACGCAACAGGTTCGCGGCCACCACCAGGCCGATCGCCGCAGCCAGCGCGAGCGCCAGCTTCAATCCGAAAGTCTGGGCTACCAGCGACTGCGCCGCCTTGCGGTCGCGCGCGACCTTCCGGGTGGTGATTTCCTTCAAGCCGAAGTCCATCACCGTCTCGAAGATCATCGCCAGCGCCAGGGCGAAGGAGAACTTGCCGTACTCCTGGTCTCCGAGCAGACGCCCGGCAACGACGAGCAGGACGGCCAGCAGCAGCGTGCTCATCCCCGCGATGCTTGCGCGTGCGGCGTGGCCGATGAGGCCCGTCCCTCGATTCATCCCCGCCACCCTACGCGCCCGCTGGGGCCTGCGCTGCTACTCTCCCCCGGCATCCAGGATCGCGGTGGGTTTGAACAGCTCCCGCAGCCACGGGAGATCGATGTTGAGGGCCAGAAGGCCGACAAGCACGCAGACGACGATGAACGCCATGAAGTAGGGCTCCCGATAGAGCTGTTCCGGATCTCGGGTCGGGCTGTCGCTCCGGAATCCCAGGTGGATGTACCAGGCGATCAGTCCCGCAACGAAGGGCACGATGAGCAGCAACTCGATCCGGTAGCGGATCAGGAAGATTCCAAGGAACAGCCCGAACGCCACGGCACAGAAGATCGCCAGCACGAGCAGGCGCTCTTCCGTGTAGCCGCGAAACGACGCGCGGTAGGCGGCGGCGCGCTCGCGGTCGTCGAGGTGCCGGTACTCCGCGAAGCGTTTCACCGCCATGAAGAAGCCGCCGAGCATCCAGAACGCCAGGGTAATCGACAAGGGCACCGCCAGCGTCGTCCCGGTTGCATACCAACCCATCGCGAGCCGCAACGGGTTGTTGATCGCCTCGACCAGCACGTCGAGGTAGGTTCGGTCCTTGGCCCGGATCGGTCGGACGTTGTATACGAGGCTCATCAGCCACAGGGCAACGATCGTGAGCAGAAACCGTCCCCCGATCAGGGTGGCCATGCCGAACCCTGCGGCGGCGAGGGCCGCCCACTCGGCATAGGCGATCGGCAGGCGCACTCTCCCGGAAGGGATCGGCCGGTTGCGCTTGACCGGATGTCTCGCGTCGGACGGCGCGTCCAGAATGTCGTTGAGCACGTAGTAGCTCGACGCGACGAGACAGGCGGCCACCAACGCCAGCGGGATCCGCCAGGCGAGCGCCGGGTTGCCGAACCCGGCCGTCGCGTTCAGCACCAGCAGGCTTCCCGGCAGCATGAAGACGTTCTTGAACCAGTGGTCGGGTCGCGCCACCTGTACGTACGGCCGGACGGCGGCAGCCAGGCGGTTCCGGACCACGCAGGCCGACGCTTGCGGCGGGTGGGGCGACCATGTCGACGGTCGAGAGCGTTCGGTCGTCACAGCTCCGGATTCGCCTTCAGGAGGCGGCTGACGGCACCGGCAGGAGGCGGCGCGAAGCTGTCCTGCCGCGTGGCGAGGTACTTTTCGGTGAGACCCGGACGCGCATGTTGGCGCGTCAGGCGGAAAGCAGCCCCGCGATCAGCGCGACGATGTCGAGGAAGTACACCGTACACAGCGCGACAACGTTCCCCGTGAACCACGCGGGCAGCCGGCGCCCTGCCGGCGTCGCACGCGCGCGCAACCATTCGCAGCCCTGTGCGAAGCACCACGCGAAGCCCAGAATACAGGGAAACATGTAGATCGTCTTCATGATGCCGAAATCGCGCATGGTGAGTGCATAGACGATCGAGAAGCCGAGAGACCCGAACGCCGCAACGGTCAACAGGAGCGCTCCGGCGGCCGGAACCGCCGGCGCACGGTCCGCCAGCACCATGAGGCTGCGACGGCCCTCGCGCACGAGACCGATCAGCAGCACGGCCGTCGGGGCGAGCCCGAGCACGAGCGCCGCCCGGCCGATCCAGAGAACGATTGCGCTGTCGGATTGCCACGTCGGCGGCCAACTGTCGAAGTGCACGAAATGCAACCGTCCGTACACTTGCGACCACAACGATGTCTGGTGCAGCGGGTAGCCGCTCGCGTCGTAGTTCGTCGGATCGTCGAGGTCGTGCAGCGTCCGGTTCACCAGCGACGGCTCCCGCAGCATGTCGCCGAGACGAAACGTCAAGATGCCGCTCGCGACCGACCGGATGCCGGGCCGGTACGCGGTCGTCTCTTCGAAGAAGTGCGGCAGCGGCGGCGCCTTCATGTTCTGCGCGAACGGCGATTCCGCGTCCCGATAGTTGTCGAGGTACGGACCGAACGCCGCCGCGGAAGAGATGACGGCCCCGACGAACAGCAGTGCGGCGGTCGCCAGCCGCACCCGCGGCCACGCGTCGTGGCTGGTGCGCCGGACCAGCAGCGCCGCGAAAACGCACGCGAGGGCCAGCAGCACCACGAGTCCATTCCCCTTGGACAGCACCGCGAGTGCCGCAAAACCGCTCATCCCGAACAGCGCCCGCCAGGACATGGCGTCGAAGAATCGCACTCCCCAGAACAGGGACAGCGTGCCGAAGAGAATGACGAACATGTCGTTGGTCGCCTGGCTGCCGACGCCGACGAGTCGTGGATTCAGCACCAGGAAGCCGAACGTCATCAGCACGATGGGGGGCGGGAGGCTCGAGCGCCTCAGCCAGCTCCGTGCGACGAGAAGCAGAGCGATGGCTGCCGTGCAGTTGACCAGGTTGGCGATCCGGATCTGGACGTCTCCGCCCTCGGGGATCCACGGTGCCGCCAACCTCAGCAGCCATGCCACTGTCCAGTGATAGAGCTTGGGCTGATAGCCCTGCCAGTCGTCCTTCAGGCCCGGCACCCGGTCTTCGAAGGCGATCGTGCGGATGATCCACATGTGATCGTCGTTCGCCTGCTGGTTGACGAATGACAGAATCAGCCGGAGGGCACAGCCCGTCACGAATACCGCCGCCACGAGCCTGTGACCGCCCGCGCCGTCCGGTGAGGCCGGCGACACCCAGCGGGCCGCGGTTTCCGCCAGCGCCGGGCCCGCTCGACGCGGGTCGGTGAACAGGGAGGAGAGCGCGGCGTGCGGAGACCGCAGGAAAGCCGGCAGCCATAGCCACCCGAGTATCGCCGTCGTCAACGCGAGCACCGCCAGGGTCGCGAACAGTACGACCAGGCCGTTCAGCACTTCGGCGAGCCAGTCGGGTCCCCTGGCATACGGTCCGCGCGGAGCGTCGGTTTCGAAACGAGACCCGGTTCGGTCGACCGCGTCGGTGACCTCGATGGCGGAGTCCTGAACCAGCGCGCGGAGGTTTCCCCGCGAGATGTCCGCCAGGTAGTACTCCCAGGTCCGCCCTCCCAGCGGGTTGCCCCGGGTGAGAGCGTACGCGGTTTCGCGTTCGCTCCTCGTCACCGCGTTCACTTCGGGAGCCCAGCGGACGTGGATGAGGGCCGATCGGTCGCCGAAGACCAGGCGGCGAACCTGAAGGATCCCGGACCCCGCGAGGGCAAGCACCAGGCAACCGACCAGGATGCGGCGCGTACGTTCCCGCGGTCCCTCACCGACCATGCGCAGCAGAATACCAGACGCAAAGTGGAGCTTCTCCCGGTTCACTTCGCGTGCGGCAAGGGTCGGGTTGCCGATCCGTCCATACGCCGGGAAGTGCGGTCGTTGCCCCGGGGTGCGGTCCGGCGGAGAGGCGGCGTTGACCGGTACTTGCCCTTGCTGCGACAATTCGGCGGTTGGCTGCAGAGAAGGTAGCTGCCGTCCGCGACCCTGGCGCCCGAATGCGACGCGGCGTCGATCCGGGACTGCTGGCGATAGGATTTCTGCTGCTGGCAGGGGCCTGCACGGCGCTGACTGTCGATGTCGCGCGGACCGCGTACGGGGTAAAGGGCGACGAGGCCACCTACGTCGCGATGGCGCTCAGCGTGGCCTACGACGGTGACCTGGTCTACGAGTCGCGCGACATCGCCCGCCTGCACGAGGTCTACCAGGGCGGGCCTTCCGGCATCTTCCTGAAGCGCGGCGGCGGCGTCCGCGATCTCCGCGATCGCCTCTATTTCGGGAAGGCGTACATCTACTCCTTCGTAGCCGCACCGTTCGTTCGCATCGCGGGTCTCAACGGCATGCTGCTGTTTCACGTGGTGCTGCTCGCCGGCATGGTCCTGGCGGCCTATTTCTTCCTGGCGGCGCGTTCGCCGCGCGCGGTAGCGATCTTCTCGGCGCTGGCCTTCTTCGGCGTCTCGATCATGCCGCTGCACGCGGTGTTTCTGGGCTCCGAGATATTCAACGCCGCCTGCGTGACGTTCGCGTACTTCTGCTGGTGCTACAAAGAGGTCGCACCGCCGCGGCCGGACCGGTGGACAGCCTGGTTGTGGAGGCCTGAATCGGACGTAGTCGCCGCCGTCCTGCTGGGGCTGGCCACCTTCTCGAAGCCTTCACATGCCCTGCTCGTCGGGCCCTGCGTGCTGCTGGCGGCGGGACGGTGGCGCCTGCGCCACAGCGCGCTCATCGCTGCCGTGTTCGTGGTCGTTGTCGCCGCCAGCTTCGCGACCAATGCAGTCATCAGCGGAGAGCTGAACTACCAGGGGGGAGACCGAAAGATCTTCTACGAAGCGTATCCGTTCGAGCATCCGGGAGCCACCTTCGACAACCGCGGTACCTCGATGACGACCAACGATGTGGACGAGGAGGCATGGCGCGTCGGCTTCCTGTCGCTGATGCCGAGGAACCTCGGGTATTTCCTGGTCGGCCGCCACTTCGGCCTGCTGCCGTTCTTCTTTCCCGGCGTGGTGGTGGTCGCGCTTTTCCTCACGGCGCGGCGAGAGCGTCGTCCGTGGCAGTGGAGCACACTCTGTGTCGTGGCGCTCAGCGTCGTCGTGCTCAGCGGGACCATGCCGTACACCTGGTCGGGAGGGGGCGGACCGGCGGGCAACCGTTACTTTGTCAGCATCTATCCGGCGCTGCTGTTCCTGATGCCGCCGCTGGCGTCTTCTATTCCCGCGATCGTCGCGTGGGCGGGCGGCGCGGTCTTCACCGCGCACATTCTCGTGAATCCTTTCGTCGCGGCCAAGCATCCGTACCTGAGTCCCGAGCGCGGAGTGCTCCGCGTGCTTCCGGTCGAGTTGACGATGGTCGACGATTTGCCCATTGCCCTGCACCCGTCCCGTCATCGCGTAGCATACCGTTCGGATCCCGAACTGTTACTCTCCATGCTCGACCGCAACGTGCATCGCTCGGGCGCGCTCGACTTGTGGGTGGCCGGAAGCAGCCGTACGGACATCGCCCTCAGGAGCGGGCGTTGCCTGTCGTCGATGGAGGTAACGCTCCGCGCGCCGGTCGCGAACCAGGTTACCGTGCGTTTCGGAGGTGACGAAGCGGCGACCGACCTGCGGCCCGGGGTGGAGGCGCGTGTTCTGCTGGAGCCGTCCGGCGTCCTCGTGCGAGGCCTTTGGAGCTATCTGTTGTCGGTTCGAACGAGCACGGGGTTCATTCCAAGCCTCCTTGCCCCGGGCTCACGTGACGACCGCTTCCTCGGCGCGCTCATCGCCCTGACGCCGCACGTCGAAGGCGGCTGCGCTGCGGGTTGAGGCGCACCAGCAACTGGTTCCTGCAGAATCCGATCACCCCGATCGGATCGCCGTAGGGCAACGGTGAGTCGACGCCGCTTCTGAGCAGGCGTTTGAGGCCGGCGGCCGGTCGCGATCTTTCCACCGTTCCATCGATCACGAAACCGTAGCTTCCTGTGCGCCCCGCGTCGAAGCGCAGCGGAAAGGGGTCGCTGCCCGGAAGGATTCGAATGCCGCGTGATTCCGCCACCCGAAAGGGGCGCGGCCGAGGTCCAAGGCGCGTGCGGCCGCCGTTGTCGCCAAGAAAGATCCGGGTCGGTTCGGCCGCCTTCACGAACTCGTCAATCAGGTCGCCGCGCCGCAACCACCACTTCCCGAAGGCCCAGGGAAGCACCACGATGGCGTCCAGGCCGCGCGCAGCAGCGACGGCCGCTCGAAGCGGCCGGCCGTCGTCGGGGCTGGCGTCGCAGCAGAGCGCGAGGACCTCCAGACCCTCGGCGGTGATGACCTGCCGTCCGGCGACCAGCAGCAGCTTCGCGCCGGTGTCGCGCCGGGCCACCAGGCTTTCCGCCTCCCCGGTCGCTTGAATGGTCCAGACGCCGTCGGCGGTCTGTCCGGCCGTGTCGCGAAAACGCCGGAAGTAGTGCATGCCCGCGGATTCGGCGAGCAGCAGCCAACCTGCGTATTCGGTGTTCGACGCATGGGCGCCTGCGGCGCTGCGAAAGTTGGCGAGCGCGCTGTCGAAGAACCGATCTCGATCGAAGTTCGGGTAGTAGTGAACGTGGCCGTCGATCAGAAACGGCCCACTGAGCACGTCGCCGCCGGGTTCCCGCCGCCGCCCTGCCTCGCTGGCGGCGGCGGGGTCGGCTCGAGGGAACCGCCGGTCGGTGACCATGTTTCTACCTGCGCCGGCGGGGGGAAGGCGCGTCACTGCGTCAGCACCGTCCGCTGCGGCGCCGACTCCTGGTCGGAAAGGAAGCTTAGATTCACCCCGGCAAGGCCGCGGGGCGCCGGTTTGCCTCGAGACTCGTGCATTATCCGATAGAGCCGTTCCATCTTTCGCACGAAGGTGGTGATGTCGTAGCGGGCGCCGGTAAGGCGGGCGGCGCAGGCGAGTTCGTCGCGGCGGCCCGGATTGTCGAGCAGCGCCACTACGGCCCGAGCGATGGCCCCGGCATCGCGTTTCGGGACGACGACGGAATCGCGGCCATCTTGCAGGATGTCGGTGAGACCGTCGGCGTCGCTCGCGACGATCGGGCGCCCGGCCGCGAGCGCCTCGAAGGCCGTCAGCGGAGTTCCTTCCCAAAGCGATGGGAAAACGACCAGATCGAATGCCGCGAGCGCCCCGGCCACGTTACGGGTGAAGCCGGTGAAATGGACGCGTTCCGCGACACCGAGCCGCCGGGCCCGCCGTCTGAGGTCGCCGAGCAGTTCTCCCTCTCCCACGATGCAGAAGTGAACGTCCGGATCGCGGTCCAGCACGAGCCTGGCCGCCTCGACGAGGTACCGGTTGCCTTTCGACGGCATCAGTCTGGTGACCGTGCCGACTACCGGGCCGGTGGCCGGCAAGCCCAGCGACGACCGCATCGCCCGCACCTCCTCCGGTGTCCGAGCTCTGCAGAAATCCTCCAGCGGGGCGCCGAGGTAGACGATTCTCGTCCGGTTGCGCGGAACCTGCCGCGCCCCGATGACGAATTCGGCCGTCGAGCGCGACACGGCGATCGCGAGGTCCGTGTAGGGTGCGAGCAGCCGGTCGGCCACCTTCTGGAACCACGGGGTTCCCGTCAGGTTCGCGTGCTCGTGCAGCACGGTGGGGATGCCGCGTCGTGCGGCAGCCAGCCGTCCAAAGGTGGTTGCGCCGTATCCGTGCATATGGACTACGTCGGTCTTGCGCCGGTCGAGCTCCGACAGAAGCGCGGGGAGGGTCAGCGGATCGAACTTCGATCGCGAGAGGTACGTGACGTCGATGCCGTAGTCCTCCAGGCGTTCCTGCGACGTATCGGGCGAGCGCAGGCTGACGAGGCTCACGTTGAATCGCTCGGGGTCGAAGCGCGGGATCATCCAGGTGAACAATCGCTTGACGCCGTGCATCCGTGAGCCGGGCCAGCCGAGGTGATCGCAGACCTGAACGATGTTGAGCGGACGCGGGGTTGCGGTCATCTTCCTTGCGACGGGCGGTCCGGATACGCCGGGCGCTCTTGTCGGGGTGGAACCGGGCTCCGACAAGAATATCGCATGCGACAGGCGCCAGCGCATCTCGGTGCGGGCGGAGTCAAGCCGGTGAGTCGTTTCGCCGGTCGCGAATGATCCGGGCCGGCACACCGGCCGCGACGGCGAATGGCGGAATCCGGGTGCGTACGACGGCGCCGGCCCCGACGATTGCATCGCGTCCGATGGTCACGCCGTCGGCGACGACGACATGCGCGCCCAGCCAGGCGTTGTCCTCTACTTCGATTCCCCGGGCAATGCGTTCCTGATGGAGCACGGGGACGTCGGTGCGATCGTGGGTGTGGTCTCCGCCTACGAGGTAGGTGTACGCGGCCAACAGCGTGTGCTTGCCGAGTCGGACGCGGGCGCCGGAGAATATCTCGCAGTTGAAGCCTATGTTGGCATGGTCGCCGATCTCGATATCGCCGTTCTTGCAACTGAGTATCGTCCCGCGGCCGATGAAGACGCCTGTGCCGATGTCTATGCCGTGGTTGTCGTTCCCCTTTGCGTCCAGGCAGCATCCGTCGTCGATCACGACGTTGTCGCCGATTCGGATCTTGTGCGGATGGCGAAGCACCACGTTACAGCCGAAGGTGACGTTGCGCCCGGTGCGGCCGAGCAGGAGCGGGTACAGCCTGGAGCGCAGGAAGAGTCCGATCGCGCCGGGCAGGGCGCTGCACAGGGTCACGATGGCTTCATACCTGACCAGCGCCCCGACGCCCGGCCGGCCGACGACGAGCTGCGCGTAGCGCGCAGCCCTCGAGCGTCCGGGCTTGAACAGCTCCTGCTGGATCACGGTGATCCGTCGTCCGTCCGCGCCCTCGGGACGCCCGGAAGACGGGGAAATCGAATCGGTCAAGGTCGCCTCCTGTCTGCGAGCCCAGCTTATCAGCGCGGCTCCGGCGCTGGTACTCCGTGCGAATGAAGTGGGGCTTCGATCCGGCCGGAGCCGGCAGCCGGCAGGCCCCGAGGCACTTCACCGGCGCCCGGGCAGGCCTGCCCGTTTGCGGCGCCGCGCGGCCGCATGGTACATTCCGCGCAACCATGCAAAGACTCGCACTCGGGATCGGTCTGACCGCATTCAACACGCTTATGGTCGAGCTTCTCCTCACGCGCGTGTTCGACGTGATTCTGTATCCGAACATCGGCTACATGATCATCACAAGCGCCCTTTTCGCCTTTGGACTCGCTGGAATATATACCACCCTGCGGCCGCTGCCGGACGCCGAACAGGTTCCAACTCGCCTGTGGTGGTTGTCGGTAGGAATGGCAGGGTCGCTGCTCGTCATTCGGCCCGCGCTCAACGCGATTCCCTTCCACTACGATGCGATCGCCGCGCAGCCGCTGTTTCAGTTCGCCTGCTTCCTGGCCGTGTACTTCCTGATAACCATGCCGTTTCTGCTGGCGGGCCTGATCTTCGCTCTCGTGTTCACGACGCACGCCAGACATATACAGGTGCTGTACTTCTGGGATCTCGCGGGGGCGGCGATCGGTTCGGTGGCGCTGGTCCCCTTGCTGCTCCCGATTGGCCCGGGGGGCGGGCTGCTCGTTGCAGCGGGCGTGGCGCTGGCCGCCGCCGTCATGTTCGTCCCGTGGCGACCACGGAGCCTTGTGCCTGCCGCGCTGGCGGCCTTGCTCGTGGTGACCCCGTTCCTGCTCCCCGGCTACCTCGTCTTCGTCGAGCACAAGGCCGATCGGGGGCTGCGAGACGCGCGCGCCCAGGGCCGATCGGAAGTCGTCAGGTGGGATCCGATCTCGAAAGTCGAGGTCATCGACATCGGACCGGTCAAGAACATCATCTATGACGGCGGATCACAGTCCAGCTTCATATATCCGTTCGACGGACAATACCCGCGGCTGCGGCGCGAGCTCGGAATGGCGGCCGAAGGGAACGACGAGGGGGGGTTTCTGCGGAACTTCTGGCAAAGGGGCGTCCTCGCGTCGCACTGGATGCGGGAAGGGAGCGCGCGGCGGGTTCTTGTCATCGGCAGCGCCGCGGGTCAGGAGATACGGGCCGCCCTCGCCTTCGGCGCCGGCGACATAGATGCCGTCGAGCTGGTGGGAGAAGTCATCGATCTGGGACGGAACGAGTACAGCTTCTACAACGGACAGGTGCTGAACCACTTCCAGGTCAACGCGGTGCACGGCGAAGGGCGAGCGTTTCTTCGGGCGGCGGACCAGCCGTACGACATCATCCAGATCTTCAGCAACCATTCGACCTCGAGCGTTGCGGCCGGAGCCGGGGCGATGGACCCGACGTATCTGTTGACCGCCGACGCGTTCGAGGAGTATTTCGAAGGCCTGGGCGGCGACGGTATCCTGCACATAAACCACCATATCTACCCGCGTATAGTCACGACGGCGGCCCTGGGCTGGAAGCGGCTCGGACGGACCGATTTCCGGCGGCACGTCGTCGTGGTCATGAGGTACCCGATCGAGATCGACTCGCTGCCCACGGTGCTGGTCAAGATGACTCCGTGGACGGCGTCGGAGATGCGCCGGCTCAGGGACCTGTACTCGCTGGATCCGGGGCGGGAGGCGCACTATGAAGTCGTGGAAGACCCGCTCGACCCCCGGGGCAGCTATCTGCCGCCGGAGTTCTACTCCGGGGCCCTCCCGGCGGAGATCGTCGAGCAGGCCGGCTACCGGATCGTTCCGACGACCGACGATCGCCCGTATTTCAACTTCATTCGCCGGCGGCTGAGCGGGGCTCCGGTCGACCGGCAGGGCTTCGTCCGCCCGGAGGTCGCATACCTGCTGAACAGCCAGGTCGAACGCGGGGGTGGGATTCCGATGGATGTGGTCCATCTAATCGTGACGGGCGTGGTTTCGCTGGTCTTCGCGTTCGTGTTCATTGGCGTGCCGCTTGCATTCTCGCGGGTGGGGCGCGAGCCATGGCGCGGGAAGGCGAGCACGCTGGTGTATTTCTCGTGTCTCGGGGCCGGATTCATCATCCTGGAGCTGACCTTCATTCAGAAGCTCTGGAAATTCATCGGGTACCCCCTGTACACGTACGCGATAGTGCTGTTCACGCTGCTGCTCGCGGCGGGGTTGGGCAGTCTGTCGTCGCCGCGCCTGCGGGTCCTGCCGACGGAACGTTGGCATCTGCCCTTCGTCGGGACGTTGCTGTACGGAGGGTTCTTCCTGGTCACGCACGAATTCCTTTTCGATGCCGCACTCGGACTGCCGGTGTCGTTACGGATGACGATTGCCGGTCTCTACCTTTTCCCAATCGGGTTCTTCATGGGGATGGCGTTCCCTCTGGGCGTGCTGTGCGTCGAGCGACGTTCACGGGCGGCAGTCGCGTGGGCCTGGGGCATGAACGGACTGTTCACCGTCGTCGGCGGTTTGGCCAGCGTGCTGCTGTCGATCTACCTGGGCTTCACCATCACCGAGGTGATCGCCCTGGGCATCTACGGGGTTGCGCTGCTCGCGCTGTCGCGACTCGTCCCGTCGAAAGGCGGGATTGCCCCACCGCGGGTCTTCCGTTAGCTGCCTTGTCCGGCGGAAGTTCGGATTCTGTACAAACTGCGGGCGTGTGACGCGCGGTCCTCGCCGTCGGCAACGGGTTGCCGGCGATCAGGCAGCTGCGGCGGAAAGCCCGAGGGTGGAACAGAGGGTGTCGAGGGCTCGGTCGACGGTGCGCAGGGCGGCCTCCACGGTGCTGGGGTTCTTGCTACGTGGCTTGGGAGCCAGGGTAGGGTCGGCGAAGATCGGACCGAGCAGACGGGTGCGGATCTTGACGAGCAACGCGCCGAGCCGCACACCGTCAGGGGTGAGTCGATAGCGCCGACTGCGACCGACCCGCTCCGCCAAGCCATGGGCGCGGAGCTTGCCCAGGTCGTAACGAAGCTGACCGAGGGTGTAGTCATCCTCGCCGAGGCGGTGCCGAGCCAGGATGCGTTCGTGCAGTTGTCGGGTCGTCCAGTCCCCGAGCAAACCGCCGGTGTACAGCAGGCTGTCGAGCAGTCGGACGAGGCGGTCGTCATGCAGCTTGATGCCGGGCACGCGGCGCGTCCCGGTGGTCACCGGTGCCGCCAGCGCAGCCAGCGCGCCCCGGTCCACGGTGGAATCGAGCAGTTCCGCCTGCTGCGTGAGGTAGCGGTCGGTCGTGGCGGCCAGATGCTGCTTGATCGCGGGTAGATTGTCGAGCTTGCGTCCGATGGCGAGGTGGTAGGTGTCGTTCAGGCAGGTCTCGGTGCGCAGCAGCCGGTCGCCCTTCTCGTACTGCTTGACGTAGGAGCTCTTGTAGTACCCCCGCAGCACCGGGAAGCCTTCATCACGACGCTCCAGGATGGTCTCGAGCTTGCCCTGGTAGCGGCAGTTGATGCGTCGCCCGAAAATGTGCCGTGTCTGGGTTGCTCCGCCCAGGGCCACGCCGATCTCGACCGCCCGCTGAAACAGCTCGTGCAGCCGCGCCCGGCGACGAAAGATCACGTCGCGGGCGAATTCGATCTGGGCCACCGACCACTGGTAGTCGAGCCCGCACGCGGCGCGCTCGCGGGGACTGAACCTCGGGGTCAGGCGCGAGGTCCAGTAGCCAGCACGCTGCCGCAAGATCTTCTCGTCGAGGCGGTCGGCGGTGGCGCTCAACTGGTCGGGCTCGGCGCAGCGGACGATCGCGTTGTCGTCCATCTGGAACCGGACACCGGCGCGCCGCAGCTCCTGCGCGACGTAGGAGTGTCCGTTCAGGAAGCAGCTGACGGTGAAAGGCAGATACGACGCGACACACAGGCTCATCGGTCCCATGACCGGGTCCAGGATGTAGAAGTAGTAGTGGAGAAAGCGCTTGCTGGCGCGGTTGATAATCCGATAATCGTCACCGCTCGGCGGGGCGTGGCGCGGTTCGTAGGAGATGAAGGTCGAGCTCTGTTCCATGCTCTTGAGGATGACGACCACGCCGCACTCGCCCCTGAACGCACGGTAGTAGGGCGCGACGAATTCCTCCTTGCGGGCGCCCTTCGGCGCCGTCAGGATGGGAATCCCCTGCTGTTCGGCATAGCTCTCCAGCCACGCGCGGTAGCTCGCCGTCCGCCGCGCCAACACGGCCGGCGTGATCCGGGCCTCGCCCCCGACGTCACGGAAGAGGTGGACGATGTTCGCCGGGCGCTGCAGGCTTGGGTAATAGCCGCGCAGCACGATGCGGTCCCAGCAGGCGTAGCTGAACTGGACGAACCGTCCGAGAAGCTGCAACAATCGGTCCATGATCCGGTCCTGTCTGCGTGCTGGCGTTAGTCACTGAACACCAACTTACCGCAGGAGGGCCGGATCCGCTCACCCTCTCGCCCGATGCGAACCCTCACGACCGAACCGACACTCGACTCCCGTAGGCCGATTCCAGCCCAGCTTTCAGGTTTACCTGGTTAGCTGCCTTGTCCGGCGGAAGTTCGGATTCTGTACAAACTGCGGGCGTGTGACGCGCGGTCCTCGCCGTCGGCAACGGGTTGCCGGCGATCAGGCAGCTGCGGCGGAAAGCCCGAGGGTGGAACAGAGGGTGTCGAGGGCTCGGTCGACGGTGCGCAGGGCGGCCTCCACGGTGCTGGGGTTCTTGCTACGTGGCTTGGGAGCCAGGGTAGGGTCGGCGAAGATCGGACCGAGCAGACGGGTGCGGATCTTGACGAGCAACGCGCCGAGCCGCACACCGTCAGGGGTGAGTCGATAGCGCCGACTGCGACCGACCCGCTCCGCCAAGCCATGGGCGCGGAGCTTGCCCAGGTCGTAACGAAGCTGACCGAGGGTGTAGTCATCCTCGCCGAGGCGGTGCCGAGCCAGGATGCGTTCGTGCAGTTGTCGGGTCGTCCAGTCCCCGAGCAAACCGCCGGTGTACAGCAGGCTGTCGAGCAGTCGGACGAGGCGGTCGTCATGCAGCTTGATGCCGGGCACGCGGCGCGTCCCGGTGGTCACCGGTGCCGCCAGCGCAGCCAGCGCGCCCCGGTCCACGGTGGAATCGAGCAGTTCCGCCTGCTGCGTGAGGTAGCGGTCGGTCGTGGCGGCCAGATGCTGCTTGATCGCGGGTAGATTGTCGAGCTTGCGTCCGATGGCGAGGTGGTAGGTGTCGTTCAGGCAGGTCTCGGTGCGCAGCAGCCGGTCGCCCTTCTCGTACTGCTTGACGTAGGAGCTCTTGTAGTACCCCCGCAGCACCGGGAAGCCTTCATCACGACGCTCCAGGATGGTCTCGAGCTTGCCCTGGTAGCGGCAGTTGATGCGTCGCCCGAAAATGTGCCGTGTCTGGGTTGCTCCGCCCAGGGCCACGCCGATCTCGACCGCCCGCTGAAACAGCTCGTGCAGCCGCGCCCGGCGACGAAAGATCACGTCGCGGGCGAATTCGATCTGGGCCACCGACCACTGGTAGTCGAGCCCGCACGCGGCGCGCTCGCGGGGACTGAACCTCGGGGTCAGGCGCGAGGTCCAGTAGCCAGCACGCTGCCGCAAGATCTTCTCGTCGAGGCGGTCGGCGGTGGCGCTCAACTGGTCGGGCTCGGCGCAGCGGACGATCGCGTTGTCGTCCATCTGGAACCGGACACCGGCGCGCCGCAGCTCCTGCGCGACGTAGGAGTGTCCGTTCAGGAAGCAGCTGACGGTGAAAGGCAGATACGACGCGACACACAGGCTCATCGGTCCCATGACCGGGTCCAGGATGTAGAAGTAGTAGTGGAGAAAGCGCTTGCTGGCGCGGTTGATAATCCGATAATCGTCACCGCTCGGCGGGGCGTGGCGCGGTTCGTAGGAGATGAAGGTCGAGCTCTGTTCCATGCTCTTGAGGATGACGACCACGCCGCACTCGCCCCTGAACGCACGGTAGTAGGGCGCGACGAATTCCTCCTTGCGGGCGCCCTTCGGCGCCGTCAGGATGGGAATCCCCTGCTGTTCGGCATAGCTCTCCAGCCACGCGCGGTAGCTCGCCGTCCGCCGCGCCAACACGGCCGGCGTGATCCGGGCCTCGCCCCCGACGTCACGGAAGAGGTGGACGATGTTCGCCGGGCGCTGCAGGCTTGGGTAATAGCCGCGCAGCACGATGCGGTCCCAGCAGGCGTAGCTGAACTGGACGAACCGTCCGAGAAGCTGCAACAATCGGTCCATGATCCGGTCCTGTCTGCGTGCTGGCGTTAGTCACTGAACACCAACTTACCGCAGGAGGGCCGGATCCGCTCACCCTCTCGCCCGATGCGAACCCTCACGACCGAACCGACACTCGACTCCCGTAGGCCGATTCCAGCCCAGCTTTCAGGTTTACCTGGTTAGTGTTAGTCGGGGCCCCGCCGGGCGTGCAGGTCGAGCAGCACTCCGTGATGCCCGGGCGGCGCGATCACGCGGACCGGCGGGTCGGCGGCCTCGCTGGCCGGAATCGCAAGTCCCTGCAGCACCGCGCCGGTCGTGGCGTCCAGGAAGCGACCCGACATCGGGACGGGCAGTCGCAGGGCCACGAACGACTCCAACCCCGTCGGCTCGATGTAAGCGATGAAGCGCCGCGGCGACTGGAATCCGAAGGCGCGGCGCGTTCCGCCGGCAGCCCGCAGCATGCTCCCGTCGGTAGAATCGTCGACGAAACGGAGCTGCGACCAGCGCGGGGCGGGCGTCAGTGCTGCGATTGCACGAGCTCTCTCGGGTCGAACCCTGTACAGCCTCGTCGCTCCCTCTACGGCCTCCAGCGCCAAGTCCCGTCGCCCCTCCAGCCGAATCAGACTCCGAAGCGCGTGCATCGGGTCGGGAAACGCATCCAGGTGCACGACGACGTACCCGACGCCGATGTCTTGAAGCCACGCCACCGCCGGTACGGACGGGAACTGCCGTGCCACCTGGACGGTCTCGTCGAAATCCGGCGGAGCGAAACCGCCGAAGCCGTTCACGAGCGGGCGCCAATGCGCCGTGGAGGCCAGCAGGTACCGGGCGTTCCGGTGAAACTCGCGGAACCCGTAGATTGGCAGTTCGAGAACTGCGCCGGGCCAGGACGACCTCCCCAACAAGCGGTGGATGCTTCCGGCGTAGTCGAGCCGGGAGTATGCGAATGGCCCGTGGAAGCTCTCCACCGTGGCCAGCGCGATCAGGATGAACGTGACGAGGGTCCGCCGTCGCGCCGGCGCAGGCCATGTACATCCGCTCAGCCCGATGCCGGCCAGCGCCGCCGTCGCGAACACCAGGAGAACTCCGAAACGATTGACCGCGCGGAGTCCCTGCAGCGGGGGGAAGGCTTCGTATGCCCAGATATAGAACGGCGTGTGCGAGCCGAGGGACAGCAGTACGCCGATGCCTCCGACTGCCAGCAGCAGCCGCCGCGTGCCGCACGGCGCCGCCCGCCGCCGGCGACAGAGGGCAACACCGGCCAGTACGAGTGCGACGCAGCCGGGAAACAACGTGCCGGGCGCCCGATGGTAGAATCCGCCGCTCCACGTTCTGTAGTGCACATGCGCGGCCGACGCGAGATAGCTGCTCAGCGCCGTCGTTATCTCCGGCGTCTCGGCGGCCGGCGGTCGGCGGTTGTCCGCATCCAGATAGGGTCGCAACAAGAAGAGCAGGATCACAAGCGTGGCCGCCGCCGCCGCCACGAGACGCACGAGCAGTCGGATCCCCTCACGTCCCAGAAACGCCGGTGCACGCGCCACCGCGGCGGCCGCGAGCGCAAAGAACAGGAAGACCACGAGATACCCCGACGTCAAGGCCGCGCCGATCACGCAGAGCCCCAGCCAGGCCGCATGTCGCGCCCGCCCGTATGTCAGCAGCCGCTGGAGCGCGACGAGAGCCAGCGGCAACCAGTATGCGTGCAGCGCCTGCACATGCGGGATGCGGGTGATGAACGGCGTGCTGAACGCGAACAGCGCGCCCGACAGCAGACCGGCCCGCCAGTCGCCGGTCCAGACCCTGACGAGCCAGTACGTCGCCAGCGCGGTGAGCGTCAGTCCAGCCAAGACCAGAACATTGTGTGCGAGCAGCGCGGAACCGCCGAGCCAGTGAATCGGGGCGGCCATCAGGCCGGGAACGATGAGCGGCTCCGTGTAGGCGAGGGCGCCGCGGCGTGGATGGAACATGTTCGCGTCGAACAGGTGCAGCGGATCGCGGGGAATCTGGTGTCCAATCCACGCCACGGCCCACGCGTTGAGCCACTCGTCGTCATTCAGGAACGACAGGTGCGCCGGCCCCGTCGCGAGGGACCACGTATGAATGGCCGCAAGGACGAGAAACAGGATGGCGGCCGGCAACCATCGGTTCGCTGCCGTCGCAGCCGTCAGGACCATGGCCACCAGCCGGCCGGTCGGTAGTCGATTCTACGGCGGCTGTTCCACAGGAAGCCGGTGACGGCCAGTAGTACTGCCGCCGTCACCCAGACGACGTTCGGAGGATGTGACAGGTAGGTCTCGAAGTCCCAGAAGTAGAAGCTGGGAACGAAGTGGCGCAAGTCGACCGGAAAGAGCGAGTTCCGTTCCCACAGCAGCTCGGAGTAGCGCGGAAACAACGTGGAGGGCGCCGGGACCCACTGCATCGCCAGGGCCGCCTGGTACGCCAGTCCCGTCAGGACGATCGGGCGAACATAGCGTTCTACCGCGGCTCTCTCGTCCTTCAGCCAGATGCCCAGTGGAACTATCCACAGCCACATCGCCGACCAGGCGAAACGTCCGGCGGGTCCGCCTCCGCCGTACCAATTCAGCTCCATCGAGTTCGGGCCGATCAGGGACCCGTAGAGTAGCAGCCAGGGTACGGTCAGCGGGTGACGCCGGCCAACCATGTGGCCGAGTCCGATGAGCCCCGCCAGAAGTAACGGCTGCTGGAAGAACATGCCCTGGGCCTGGTCGAGATGCAGTCCGAGAAAGACCTCCAGAACCCGCAGCGGATCGGTGCCCAGATCAGCGAGCCGGCGCCAACCCAGCACGCCGCCGAACGTCTGCAGGTGCCACCACATCAGCGAACCGCTCCCGGCCGCGAACAGCACCGAGAGCGCCAGGGCGGGCCGCCGTTGGTCGCGCCGGGCCTGCCACGCTCCGACCGCCGCGAGCAGCACCGAGGTGGCGAAGTACTTCGTATGGAGCCAGGGGAGCAGTCCGGCGACCAGCCAGTAGCCTGCCCATCCCGGCAACGTGCGCCGCGCCGGACTCCACACCCACGTAACCAGCGCCAGGACGATCGCGCCGCACTGCAGGTCCGGATAGATCTGGGAGCCGCCGAAGATCGTCGCCACACAGGCGATGATGCCCAGGACGGCAAACCGTGCCGCGTGCGGGGAGATGCTGTCGCGCATCTGGCGCCAGCAGCCCATCGCCAGCAACGACAGCGCAATCACAGACAGAGCGACTCTGGCGCCGAGCACGCCGGCTAGCGACCATGGGGCGGCCAGCAGCATGCCGAGCCCTGGCGTGTGCATCGGTGACCAGCCCTTCGTCGTGGGCAGGGCATGCGCGTTCACCGGGCCGAAGACCTCTCGCGTCCTGGCGTCCCACCAGTAGTTGTTGCGCAGCTCGAGGTCGAGGGCGCGGGCGACGCTGACGGACATGATGACGTAGTGCGGTTCGTCACCACCGAAAGGCAATTGTCCGGACTGCGTCCACACGGTCGTCAGGGCGGCGCTCAGGAGGATGCAGCACGATGCCGCCGATCTCCAGCCGGATGCGACCCTGCCAAGGGGTCGCAGACTGCGGCCGAGCCTTCCCGTCAATATCTTCATTCCCTTGCACGTGTGTAGTCACGACCGTCGTTTGTGAGACGACTCCGGGGGAGTATAGACTGTGCGACGATCATCGCATGGCCTACCAGAGCACTCTCGAAGCCCGGCTCGCCCGCAAGACGACCCGCGCGATCAAGGCTTTCGATCTCATCGAGGACGGTGATCGTGTGATGGTCGGCCTGTCGGGGGGCAAGGACAGTTGGGCGCTTATGCACCTGCTCGACGTGCTCCGCCGGCGCGCGCCGGTCGATTTCTCGCTGGTGGCCGTCAACGTCGATTCCGGCTACGCCGCCTACAAGCACGAGGTCATCGCCCGTACCTGTGAAGATCGCGGGTGGGAGTACCGCATCGAGCACACGTCTATCGGCGACATCATGGACGACGTGCTCGACGCCGACGCGACCCCGTGCTCGCTGTGCGCACGGCTGCGGCGGGGGGTGCTGTACAGGATCGCCGCCGAGGTGGGCGCGACGAAGATCGCGCTGGGGCACCACGCGGACGACTTCGTGGAGACGCTGCTGCTGAATCTGCTCTTCGCCGGGTCGCTGAAGGCGATGCCGGCGCGGCTGGTCTCGGACGACCGGAGGCACGTCGTCATCCGGCCGCTGGTCTACGTGACGGAGGACGAAGCGCGCGCGTATACGCGCGAATGCGGGCTGGAAGTGATCGGTTGCTGCTGTCCGGTCTGCGGCGACCTCAGCCTTAAGCGGCAGCGGATCAAACGCTGGCTGCTGGACCTCGAGCGCGAGCATCCGGGCGTGAAGAGCTCGATGCTGAAGGCCCTCGGCAACGTCGCTCCACGGCATCTGCTGGACACGCGTCTGAATCCTCCCGGCGAGTTGCGTGCTGCAGGCCACATCCCGTCCGATCTGCCCGAGCCGGTGTCGGAGGGCGCCGCGCCGTCGTGATGGGCGACCTTGCGGTTGCCCCGATTCTCCGCCTTGGCGTCGAACGCGGATCAGCGCCATGCGGGCCGTAGTGCAGCGTGTGCGGCGCGCCTCGGTGACCGTCGACCGGCGGGTGGTTGGCGCGATGGCGGGGGGGCTCCTCGTCCTGCTCGGCGTCGGCCGGGAGGACACGGACGACGACGTGACCTACGTTGCGAACAAGATCAGGGATCTGCGCCTGTTTACCGACACGGCGGGAAAGATGAATCTCTCGGTTGCCGAGGTCGGCGGCGCCGTGCTCGTCGTATCGCAGTTTACGCTTCTGGGTGACTGCCGTCGCGGCCGGCGGCCTTCGTACAGTGAGGCGGCTGCCCCGGAGCAGGCCCGCGCCCTCTACGAGGCCGTCGTCGGGCGGCTCCGTCAGGGTGGCCTGTCCGTGCAGACCGGCGAGTTCCAGGCGATGATGGACGTCGAGCTGGTCAACGACGGTCCCGTGACCGTCCTGCTCGACAGCCGGCGTGCGTTCTGAGCGCCCTCGCGGTCAGGCCGTGTGCGGGGCGGCACTACAGGCATGGAGCGAACGCTGCGGATGGCTCGATGCGCCGGTGCGGTCGGCTTCATCGTCGCCCGCTGGCTGCTCGGCATCTGCAACGTAGCGGTTCTGTGCGGGTGGCTGGCCGTCGCGAGCGCGTTCTTCGCGGCTGTTTACGCGGCGGCGTTGCTGAGTTCCCCGGCGGGGTTCGGAGCATCGGTTCTGGGTCCGCGCGGCGCTCGCCTGCTGGCTCTGACCTGCGCACTGCATCTCGTGAGCGCCGGTCTCGACGTCCTGGCGCCGGAGCGGTTCGCCTGGCGCATGCAACTCGCCGATGCAGTGGACCTGCTCGCATGGGCATGGGTTCTGTACGCGGCGCCGGCGTCGGCCCGGCGGTTTCTGGGTGGGGAATCCAGCCTGTTGCGGCCCCCTGCGAGTCCCCTACGGCCGCGCCACGCAGCCGTCTCCGCGTTCGTCGTCTTCGTGCTTCTGCTCCAGTTGTCGGCGTTGTTCAGGGATCGCCCCACCCTGTGGCCGTTCATCGACTATCCGTTGTACAGCGCCGCCCAGACCACGGCCGTCCGGGCCGTTCACTACAGGCTCTACGGCATGCCCGCGCACGGGCCGCCGACCTACCTGGAGATCACCGCGGAGGCGCTCGGGATGAGCTGGTTCGTGTACCACACCGAGTTGATTCCAGGGTTGTTCGACCGGCCGGGTTCGGTCCCGCCGCAGCTCCGGCGCGCGTTGGCGAATGCCGATCTGCCGCCGTTCGAGCGCATCGAAGCCGAACGCACGACCTACGTGCTCGAGGCGGGGCGCATCGCCGCGTTCCCCGAGCGTCGGCCGTTGGCGGTCGAATCGATCGCCGTTGAGCCCGGCGCCCCGTGGGAGGAAGGGGCCGCCGCCGGGCCTGCGGCCGGTACGGGTCCGCGATGAGCAGCCACGCATCGCGGGCTTCGTTCACGTTCCTGGGAGACAGGTGGACCCGATTCTGGTTCCCTGTCACGACCGCGGTGCCGCTCGCCGTCTGTCGTCTGGCGCTCGTGCCGGCGTGGCTGTTGATCTTCGCGAGTTCGCCGGACGACTACGCGGTCGCGCTGACCTACGATCCGGCGCGCATAGACCAGGCGCTGATCCGCGGCATCCTGGTGCTCGTCCCGGTCGAGGTCTTCCACACGGAGTCGTTTCTGCGCGGCGTCTGGTCGACGGCGACGGCGGCGGGGGTTCTGGCCGCGGTGGGCTTCTTCACCCGCACTGCACTCCTGACGCTCGGGCTGGGCTATTGCATCCTGATCGCCCACCTCTACTCGTATGGCGAGCTGCACCATCCGGAGGCGTTGTACTGCATTGCGCTCGTACTGCTGGGCCTGTCGCCCTCCGGTTGTTGCTATTCGGTCGATTCGTGGATGGGGAGGCGTTCGCGTCATCCCGAACAGTGGGGGCCGCACGCGCGAATGGACAACGCGACGTGGGCCCTGCGGCTGATTCAGTGCCTGCTGGCCGTCGCCTATTTTTCGTCGGGCAGTGCGAAGCTGCTGGACGGTGGATTGGCCTGGATGAACGGCGCGACGCTGCAGCAGATGGTCCTGACCGACTACGTCCGCCACGGCATGCCGGCCGGGCTGTGGCTGGCGCAGAACTTCTGGCTGTGCGTTGCCGGGTCCGTGGTGACCGTAGCGGTGGAAGTCTTCTTCTTCGTGGCCGTGTTCGTCACCGGGGCGCGCAAGTATCTGCTCACCGCAGGGGCGGCGCTGCATGTGGGAATCTATCTGACGATGGCCGCACCGTTCTTCACGTGGATCGTGCTGTACTCGTCGTTCCTCGACGTCGAAGCGCTTCGCCGGCGGCTCGTCGGGAGCGAAAGGGTCCTCGCGAATCCGGGCAAGGGGTCCGCGCCGCGACTGCACGACGGAACGCGAGGGTAGACGGTGGTGGACGAAGCGCGACCTCGGTCGCCGAACTCCCTGTTGCGGTTGGCGTTGGCCGGCGAGTTGCTGCTGGTCCTGCTGGCCCTGGGCTGGGCGCGCTACCGCGCCCTTCCGCTGACCGTGGCCGCCGGTCCTTGGCCCCGTGACCTGGCCGCCGGCGTGGCCGGCGCCGCCGCCCTCGCCGTCGTCAACCACGGCCTGTTGTGCCGCGCGCCGGCGTTGCGGCCGGTGCGCGCCATCCGCCGCGTGTACCGCGACCTGCTGAAGCCCGCCTTCGCCGGCATCGGCGCGCGGGAGGTGGTGGTGATATCGCTCGCCGCCGGCATCGGCGAGGAGCTGCTGTTCCGCGGCGTGCTGCAGCCGGAGATCGGGTTGATCCCGGCGAGTCTGGTCTTCGGCGTGCTGCACACGGGTGGGCGCGGGACGTTCGCCTTCGGTTGCTGGGTGGCGTTGATGGGCGCGGCGCTCGGGTGGCTGGCGGCGGCGACCGGCGGGCTGCTGGCGCCGATCGTCGCGCACGCGCTGTACGATGCCTGGGCGCTCGCCTATATCCGACGCGGACGCGAGTGTGCGGCCGTCAAGGGGGGCGTCGTGGGGTAGGCCGGCGGACCGGGAGGCCAGGGGGCCGTGCCGTAGCGCCGGTGCGGAGTTCCGGACAAGCCTGGCTGGGTCGGCAACCGTAGCGGGAGCCGACGGTTGCCGGGCTAGAATCACCGGATGCGTCTTCGATCGACAGTCCCGGCGGGCGTGGTGCTCGCCTTTCTCTGCAGCACGGCGCCCGCCGGCGCGCAGCAACGACCGCTCGTGACCGAGGATCCGGAGTCCGTCGGCAGCGGCCTCGTGCTGGTCGAGGCCGGGTTCGACTACCAGAAGGATCAGCACTTTCCCGTGTCGGGTTTGACCGGTCACCTGCGCAGCGTCCCCCGGTTCGGCGTCAGCATCGGGGTGAGCTCGATCGCCGAGGTGCAGATCGACAACGTGTCCTACGACACGCTCAGCATCACCGGCCGGGCGGAGGCGCCGCTCTCCCACCTGCTGCGCGTCAGCGGCGATCGCACGTCGAGCTGGTCCGATACGGTTGTCGGCGCCAAGACGCGCCTGCTGTCCGAAGGCGGCAGGCGTCCGGGAATCGCGCTCCGATTCGCCACCAAGCTGCCGAACGCGGGCAACGAGGAGGGTATCGGGCTCGATACGATGGACTTCTACAACTCGTTGCTGGTCGGCAAGACGATCCGGTCGCTCCGGGTCGTGGGGAACGTCGGGCTCGGGATCCTGAGCGACCCGACTCGCGGGGACCGCCAGAACGACGTGCTGACCTACGGGATCTCCTTCGCCCGGGCGTTCGCGGAAGGCGCGGAGATCGTCGGCGAGGTGAACGGCCGGGCCAATACGCGGCCGGGCACGCCTCCCCCGGGGACCGACAGCTCCGGCTACGTCCGTTTCGGCGCGCGCTTCACGCGCGGCCTGGTCCGGGTGGACGCGGCGCTGGTGGCCGGCCTGACGGCGCACGACGCGGGACTCGGCGTGACCACGGGGTTGACGTGGGTCTTCCGCGCGCTGGAGCTGCCGTGAGCGGACGGCGGCCCGGTGCGCCGGTCGGATTCGCGAAGGCGCACGCCTACGGCAACGACTTTCTCTTCATCGAGGAGGACGAGGTCGGCGGAGAGGCGCTCGGCGACCTGGCGCGAGCCATCTGCCGACGGCAGCACGGGGTCGGGGCTGACGGCCTGATCGTCTATCGTCGGGCGCGTGCCGGCGCAACGATGCGGCTCTTCAACGCCGACGGGAGTCCTGCAGAGGTGTCCGGCAACGGCGTGCGCTGCCTGGGTGCGCTGCTGGTGGAGTCGGCTCCCGGGGAGATGGACGGCGCAACCGCGGACTCCATCGAGATCGAGACGGCGGGCGGCCTCAAGACGCTGACGCTGCTGCGCGCGGAGCACCCGCGCTATACGTTCCGCGCCGGGATGGGGCGGCCCCGCGGGTTGCGCGAGGAAGAGTTGGCCGTGGGCGGCGAGCGCGTGCGCGTCGTCGTGCTGTCGGTCGGCAACCCGCAGTGCGTGGTCCTGTCGCCTTCGATGGACGAGGTCGAGAGCCGGTTTCGCCGCCTGGGGCGGCTCCTCGCGATGCACGATCGGTTTCCCGAGGGGACCAACGTGGAGTTCGCGACGGTGGAGCGCCCCGACCGGATTCGGATCCGCATCTGGGAGCGGGGCGTCGGGCCGACGCTCGCCTCGGGCACCGGGGCGTGCGCGGCGGCGGTGGCGGCGGCCAGCTACGGCGGCGCGGCCCGGAGCGCGGAGGTCGTGTCGCCGGGCGGTGCGCAGCGCGTCGATTGGACGGAGGAGGAGATCCGGCTCACCGGATGGGCCGACATCGTCGCACGCGGGCGGTGGGTCCCGCCGCTTCCGCCAACGGGTGTGTAGTACGATCGGACCAATGCGGCACGCGGATTGTATGTGCTTGCCGCGTGAGCGTAAGACAGCTGGCTCTGCACGATCGGCCGCGCGAGAAGCTGAGGCGTCTGGGCCCGGCCGGGCTCGGCGACAACGAGTTGCTAGCCGCGGTTCTCGGTCACGGATCCCAGAACGAGAGCGCGCTCGACATCGCGAACCGGGTCCTCTGCCACGCCGGGGGGGTACACGGGTTGACACGCGCGCTCGAGGGGCACCTGCAGGGGGTTGCCGGCGTCGGACCGGCGATGTCCGCCCGGATCATGGCCGCGATCGAGTTGGGCCGCCGCACCCTCGCGTTGCCCGACGCCCGGACGAGGCTGGGCGGGCCCCGCGACGTGGCGCGCTACCTGCTGCCGCGGTACGGCGCGCGGTCGGTGGAGCAGTTCGGGGTAGTGCAGCTCGACGCCCGGCAGCGCGTGCTGTTGACGGCGTTGCTGTCGGTCGGGACACTGGACGAGACGCTGGCGCATCCGCGCGAGGTGTTCCGGATGGCGACGGCCGGCGGGGCGGCGGCTATCGTGGTGTTTCACAACCATCCGTCGGGGGATCCCACGCCCAGCGAGGACGACGTGGCCCTGACGGCGCGTCTGGTGGAGGCCGGGGCCATCATGGGCATCGACGTGCTGGATCACATGGTGCTGGCCGATGCCTGCTACTACAGCTTCAAGGAGCACGGCCGCCTGTAGCCGGCCGGCGCGCGGCGCCGGACGCTGATTGCCGGGGAGAGCGGCGCCCAGGGGCGATGTCCAGAATCCTCTACCTAGACTGCTTCTCCGGAGCGTCCGGCGACATGATCGCCGGCGCGCTCCTCGACGCGGGTGTGCCGTTCGACGTGCTGCAGAAGGTTGTCGACTCGCTCGGTCTGGACGGCGTCGGCGTCAGCAGCGCGCGCGTCGACCGGAGCGGAATCGGAGCGGCCAAGTTCCGT
This sequence comes from Acidobacteriota bacterium, assembly GCA_009861545.1. Classification (NCBI taxonomy): domain Bacteria; kingdom Pseudomonadati; phylum Acidobacteriota; species Acidobacteriota bacterium. The sequence goes on from VXME01000077.1 coordinate 54,702, forward strand.
GTGACGGTCGACGGCGAGGCGGCCGACGCCGGCGCGGAGGCTCACGGGCACGACCACGGCCACGACCATGCGCACGGCCACGCCCACGGGCACGGCCACGACCACGCGCACGACCGCGACCATGCGCACGGCCACGACCATGCGCACGGCCACGGCCGGCAGCACGCGCACGGGCATGGGGGCCATCACCACCGGGGTCTGGCGGAGATTACCGGCATCGTCAACCGGTCGTCGCTGTCGCCGGCGGGCAGGGAGCGCGCGGCGCGGCTCTTCCGCCGCCTGGCCGAGGTGGAGGCGGGCATCCACCAGGTGCCGGTCGAGACGGTGCACCTGCACGAGGTGGGAGCGGTCGATTCCATCGTGGACGTGGTGGCCGCGGTCGAGGCCCTGGAATGGCTCGCTCCCGACCGCGTCGTCGCGTCGCCCCTCAATGTCGGCTCGGGCACGGTGACGTGCGCGCACGGCGAGCTGCCGGTCCCGGCGCCGGCGACGGCCGAGCTCCTGCTGGGGGTCCCGACCTATGCGCAGGGGCCGCCGGCCGAGCTGGTCACGCCGACCGGCGCGCTCATCGTGACGGAGTACGCCGACGCCTACGGTCCGGCGCCGCCGATGCGCGTCGAGCGGATCGGCTACGGCGCGGGCGACCGGAATCCGGCGGGTCGCCCCAACGTGCTGCGCGCGCTCGTGGGGGAGGGAACCGGGACCGGCGCGTTCGAGCGCGTCGTCGTCCTCGAGTGCCAGATCGACGACATGAATCCCCAGCTCTATGGCGTGCTGATGGATCGGCTGGCCGCCGCCGGCGCGCTCGATGTCTTCTACGCGCCGATCCAGATGAAGAAGAACCGGCCGGGTACGCTCGTCACCGTGGTGGCGCCGCCGGGACGGCGCGAGGCGCTGTCGGACGTCCTGTTCCGCGAGTCCACCACCATCGGCCTGCGGGTGACCGAGACGGACCGCGAGCGGCTCGACCGGGAGGCGGTCGCCGTCGAGACGCCGATCGGTTCCGTTCGCATCAAGGTGGCGCGGCGCGACGGCGCCATCCGCAACGCGTCGCCGGAGTTCGAGGACTGCGCGCGGCTGGCCGCCGAGCGCCGGCTCTCGATCAAGGAAGTGCAGGCCATCGCCGTCAAGGCCTGGCTCGACGGGAACACGGAAACGGCTCTCTGACGCGATGGCGAAGTTCTATCTCACCACGGCGATCGACTACGTCAACAGCCGCCCGCACCTGGGGACGGCCTACGAGAAGATTGCGGCCGACGTCATCGCCCGCTACCAGCGGCTGTGCGGCGTCGAGACCCGCTTCATGATGGGCAACGACGAGCACTCGCAGAACGTCTTCCAGCGCGCGCGCGAGCTCGGGGTCGAGCCGCTCGCCTTCTGCGACGGCATGGAGACGGCTTTCCGCGACGTCTGGGCGCGGCTCGACATCTCGTTCGACGACTTCATCCGCACGACGGAAGCGCGCCACCGGACCAGCGTGACGGCGCTGGTGTCGCGGCTGGCCGAGGCCGGCGACATCTACGACGGCTACTACGAGGGCTGGTACTGCGTCTCGTGCGAGGCGTTCAAGCCGGAAAAGGACCTCGAGGACGGCAACTGTCCCGTGCACGGGAAGCCGCCGCAGTGGATCAAGGAGAAGAACCACTTCTTCCGGCTGTCGAAGTACCGGCAGCCGCTGCTGGATCACTACGCGGCGCATCCGGAGTTCCTGCAGCCGGAGATCCGCCGCAACGAGATGCTCCGGCTGCTCGAGTCGGGGCTCGACGACATCTCGATGAGCCGCACCGGCCAGGCATGGGGCATCCCGGTGCCGTCGGATCCCGACAGCGTGATCTACGTCTGGGTCGACGCCCTCATCAACTACATCTCGGGGGTCGGATACGGCGCCGACGAGGCGCTGTTCGAGACCTGGTGGCCAGCCGACCTGCACGTCGTCGGGAAGGACATCACCCGCTTCCACTGCGTGTTCTGGCCCGCGATGCTGATGAGCGCGGGGCTGCCGCTGCCGCGCCGGGTGTTCGGCCACGGCTGGGTGCACTGGCAGGGCCAGAAGATGAGCAAGTCGCTGGGGACGGTGGTCGATCCCCTGGAGGCGGCGGACCGCCTGGGACCGGACCCGTTGCGGCTGTATCTGACCAAGGAGATCGCGTTCGGCCAGGACGGAGACTTCACGTGGGACCGGTTCGAGGAGCGCTACAACGTCGACCTCGCGAACAACTTCGGCAACCTGGTTTCGCGGCTCGCGTCGATGGCCCACCGCTACCGCAAGGGTCGGCTGGTGGCGCCGCCGAGCGCGCCCGGGCCGCTGGCCGAGGCGGCCTGCGGGGCCGTGACGGCCTACCGCGAGGCGATGGACGCCTTCGCGCTGCATGGCGGCGTGGCCGCGGCGTTTCGGCTCGTCGACGCCGCCAACGAGTACATCGCGGCGGTCGAGCCGTGGGCGACGGCGCGGGATCCGGCGCGTGCCGCGGAGCTCGACCGGCAGTTGTACGACGTGAGCGAAGCGGTGCGGATTGCCGCCCTGCTTCTCGCGCCGGTGATGCCCAGCTCGTGCCGCGAGGTGCTGGCGCGGGTCGGGACACCGGTCGGCTTCGAGCCAAACCTGGACCGCGATGCGGTCTGGACGACGCCGCCGGGCGCCGAGCGGCAGGTCGTGAAGGGCGATCCGCTCTGGCCGCGGCTCGATCCCGCGCGGGCTGCGTCGAACGTCGAGAAGGATACGCAACGGAAGGACTCGCCGACGAGCGCGGCGGTCGGGCGGAAGGCGCGGGTGGCGGCCGATGCCGGCACCGGACCCCAACGGAGGGAGCAGCGGACGATGAACGACAGTGAACGATCGGGCGGGGGCGAAGCGGCTTCTGCCGCGGCCCCGCTTCAGTCGGAGGTCGGCGGCTCGACGCCGGCCGGCGAGGGCGCCGCGACCGCCGAGGCGGCCGAGGCCCAGGCACCGGAAACGCCGCGCATCTCGATAGACGACTTCGCCAGGGTCGAGCTTCGCGTCGGGCGCGTCGTGACCGCCGAGGCGGTGCGGAAGTCGAAGAAGCTCGTGCGCCTGGAGGTCGACGACGGCGGCGGCGTGCGGCAGATCGTCGCGGGCATCGCGAAGGCCTACGAGCCGGAGACGCTCGTGGGACGGCACGTCGTCTTCGTGGCGAACCTGCAGCCGGCGAAGCTGATGGGGATCGAGTCGAACGGCATGGTCCTCGCGGCACTCGACGCGGCCGGGCAGCCGGTACTTCTGAAACCGGACGATCCGGAGCGTGCCCCCGCGGGATCGGCGATTCGATGATCGATTCCCACTGCCATCTGGCCGACGAGCAGTTCGCCGCGGACCTCGGTGCGGTGATCGAGCGAGCGCGCACCGCCGGCGTGGACGGCGCCCTCTGCATCCTCGACGCACTGAACGACGACGAGGCGCGCCGCGCGGACGGCGTGGCCGCGGCCTGGCCGAATGCCGCTTTCGCAATCGGGGTCCACCCGCACCAGGCGGGGGCGGTCGAAGACGCCGCCGGCGGTCTCGAGGGGGTTGCGTCGTTCGTGCGGCGGTTGCTGGATGCGCGGGCCGGGGCGTGCGCGGTCGGCGAGATCGGACTCGACTACCACTACGACTTCGCGCCGCCGCGGACCCAGATCGACGTCTTTCGCCGTCAGATCGCGCTGGCGCGCGATCTGACGCTGCCGATCGTCGTCCACACGCGAGAGGCGGACGCCGACACGGTGGACGCCATTCGAGCGGAGGGCGGCGGCGACGTGCAGGGGGTCTTCCACTGTTTCACCGGTGACGCCGCATTCGCGCGCCGGGCCCTCGATCTCGGCTTTCACGTGTCGTTCTCGGGCATCGTGACATTCCGCAACGCAACGGCGATTCGCGAGGCGGCCGCCATCGTGCCCGCCGAACGTCTGCTGGCCGAGACCGACGCGCCGTACCTGTCACCGGTCCCGTACCGCGGCCGGCGCAACGAGCCGGCGCGGGTGGCCCAGGTGATCGATACCCTGTCCGAGGTGCGCGGCGAGGACCGCGCCGACATCGTCGAGGCGACGCGGCGGTCGTACCACGGATTGTTCGGCGCCCCCGCGGACTGAAGTGCGTGGATTCCCCACTCTCGGAACCGGGCATCGCCTGAAGTGCCGGCGCGTTGACGCTCGCGGCGCAACTGTGGTCTGATTCTCGCGGCGTGAACGTGGCACTCAAGTCGTCGGCGCCGGCTGACCTGGAACAGATCTTCGAACCCATCCGCGCGTCGCTCGAGGCGGTCGAGCAGGCCTATGCGACCTACGTCCGGCCTGCCGTCGAAGCCGACGCGGCGGCCCTGGAGGCGGCCGGCCAGGGCGCGGCGAGGGGGCCGAGGGCCGTGCACGTGGTGGACGAGGTGATTCCGCGCATGGCCCGGTACATCCAGGCCAGCGGCGGCAAGCGCGTGCGTCCCGCCGTGTTGCTTCTCGCCGCGCGGCTGGCCGGCTACACCGGGGAGCGCGCGGTCGTCTACGCGTCCGCGGTGGAGTTCATCCACACGGCGACGCTGGTCCACGACGACATCATCGACGAGTCCGAGCTCCGCCGCGGCCGCCTCGCGGCGCACTCGCGCTGGGGCAACGACAAGACGGTCCTGCTGGGCGACTACCTGTACATCAGCTCGATGAAGCTGGCTCTCACCTACGACGACGCCATCCCGATCGTGCGCCTGCTGTGCGACGTCACGCGGCGGATGATCGAGGGCGAGCTGTACCAGTTGACCAAGACCGGCGACGTGGACATCTCGGAGGAGGAGTACTTCGAGATCATCCGGCGCAAGACGGCGTACCTGTTCGGCGGCTCCGCCGAGATCGGCAGCATGCTCGGCGCCACGACCGACGAGCAACGCGCCGCGCTGCGTGATTACGGCTTCAATCTCGGCGTCGCCTTCCAGCTCGTCGACGATCTGCTCGACTTCACGGCGGACCAGGCTACGCTCGGCAAGCCGGTCGGCCAGGATCTCCGCGAGGGAAAGGTCACGCTGGCCCTGATTCACCTGCTCGGCCGGGAGGCCGCGGACGGTCGCGCGCGCGCGATAGCCCGCGGCGCGGTAGAGACGGGCGAGATCGGCATGAGCGATTGGCGCGAGCTCGGAACCCTGCTGCGCGAGCATCGCGCAACGGACTACGCCTACGACAAGGCCGTCGAGCACGCGGCGGCGGCCCGGAACTGCCTCGCCGCGTTTTCCCCCTCCGTCGAGCGCGATGCGTTGCTCGCCCTGCCGGACTACGTGCTGGCGCGCGATCGCTGATTCCGGCCGGCGGCGGGCTGGCCGGTTCGAGGTCTGACGCGCCGATGCCTTCCGACTCCGGATCCGAGGCGGCCCTCGACGAGGCCCGGACCCGCATCGCTCGCCTGCGCAGCGAGTTGAGACATCACGAGCATCTCTACTACGTCCTCGACAAGCCCGAAATCAGCGACGCCGAGTTCGATGTCCTGCTGCGGGAGTTGCAGCAGTTGGAAGCGCTGTATCCGGTGCTGGTTACGCCCGATTCCCCTTCGCAGCGCGTCGGCGGCGCGCCGCGGGAGGGAGTCGACAAGGCGTCGCATTCGTCAGCGATGCTCAGCCTCGACAACGCGTTGGACGACGCGGAGCTGGTCGACTTCGACCGTCGGGCGCGGGAGCTGGCCGGGGTGGAAGTCCTGGACTACGTCGGCGAGCTGAAGCTGGACGGCCTCTCGATGGCCGTGCGTTTCGGTCCGGCGCGCGACAACGCGGGTCGTGATGCCGGCGCCCGGCTGCCCGGTTTGCACGAGGAGCCCGATGCCGACAGTCACCTGACGCTGGCGCTGACCCGCGGCAACGGGGTCGCGGGCGAGGTGATCACGCCGAATGCCCGCACCCTGCGCTCGCTGCCGCTCTCGATTCCGGCGCGGGAGCGCGCGGCGCGAGGGGTTCCGGTGGAGTTCGAAGTGCGCGGCGAGGTCGTGATGCCGAAGAAGTCCTTCGCGGCACTCAATGCCCGGCAGCGAGCGGAGGCGAAGCGGCAGTTCGAGAACCCGCGCAACGCCGCGGCGGGATCGCTGCGGATGCTGAACGCGGCGGTTACCGCCTCGCGGCGACTCGACTTCTACCCGTATCAACTGCTCGCAGCCGGCGGGTCGGTCTTTCCGTCGCACTGGGAGGCGCTGGAGGCGCTCGCGGCCCTGGGCTTCAAGCGTAGCGAGGCGCGGGCCCGCCTGCACGGCGTCGATGACCTGCGGCGATTCCGGGACGAATGGCTGCCGCGGCGCGAGGCACTCCCGTACGAGATCGATGGCCTGGTGTTCAAGATCGATTCCGTCGACCTGCAGCACCGTCTCGGCGCGACGTCGAAATCGCCCCGCTGGGCCGTCGCCTGCAAGCCCGCGGCGCAGCAGGTGGAGACGGTGGTGGAGGATATCGACGTCCAGGTGGGGCGCACCGGGGCGGTCACCCCGCGCGCCCGGCTGCGCCCGGTACACGTCGGCGGGGTCACCGTGTCGCACGCGACGCTGCACAACGCCGACGAGATCGCGCGTCTCGGGCTGCAGATCGGCGACGCCGTGCTGGTCGAGCGGAGCGGCGACGTGATCCCGAAGGTCGTACGGGTCGTGCGCGAGGGCGCGGGTCGACGGCCGTTCGTGATGCCTGCGCGGTGTCCCGAGTGCATTGCGCCGGTCGTGCGCGAGGCGGGCGAAGCGGTAGCGCGGTGCGTCAACGTCAGTTGCATCGCGCGGTTGAAGGAATCGATCCTGCACTTTGCGCGGCGGACCGCCATGGACATCGACGGCGTGGGCGAGTGGCTCGTCGACGCGCTCGTCGACGGCGGGCTGGTGAAGGACGTTGCGGATCTGTACGCGTTGCAAGTGGATCAGTTGGCGGGTATCGAGAAGGACGCCACCGTTGGCGAAGAAAAGGCGGTCCAACTGGAGGAAGCGATCACGCGCGCGAAGTCCGAGGCGACGCTGACCAGCGTAATCGTGGCGCTCGGCGTGAGTGGTGTGGGGGACCGCAAGGCTGCATTGCTGGCGAGTCGCTTTCGGAGTCTGCAGCGGATTGCCGAGGCCACCGTGGAGGAGTTCGTGGCGGTCGACGGGATCAGCCCGCGCCTTGCAGCGTCGATCCACGAGTTCTTCGAGCGATCCGACAACCGGAACTTCGTCTACTTGCTGCAGCAGTCAGGATTTCCCTGTGACAGTGGGATGACGGATCCAAAGCGCGTCGGCGTCATACTCGATGAACCGGCCGGCGCGCCGCAAATGACGTTTGCAGCCGGGGGAGATCCGGAAAGGTACGCCGAGATCCTCCGACGCTTCGTCGTGCGGAGCGCGAAGTACGTCGACGGACTGGGGGATACACTGGCCGGCAAGTTCGTCGACAGCGGTCTGGTCCGGACGCCGGTGGATTTCTATCGGCTCACCGCCGGGCGAATCGGAGCGATTCCCGTGAAGATCCGGCTTGGCACGAAGTCTGCGCACAGGATCATGTGTGGCTTGGAGCAATCTAAGCGCTTGCCACTCGGTCGTCTCGTATTCGGTCTCGGCATCAGGCAGGTCGGAGACAGGACGGCTTCATTGTTGGCGGATCACTTCGGTAGCTTGGGCTCAATCGCATCGGCCTCCGCCGAGGAACTCAAGCAGGTGGAGGAGGTCGGCCCCCATGTCGCCGAGTCGATTCGGATCTTCTTCGGGGCGAGCATGAACCGGGGTCTGATCGAACGGTTGCGAGGACACGGGCTGCGGTTCCAGGAAGACGAAGAAACAGATGATTCGGAGCCGCATCCGCTTGCCGGCAAGGTGTTCGTACTCACCGGAAAGCTGGGCGGCATGAGCCGCGACGAGGTCAAGGCGCGCATTCTGGCGGCCGGCGGCAAGGTCAGCGGGTCTGTGAGCCGCAACACGGACTACGTCGTCGCCGGGGACAAGGCCGGCTCCAAGTTGCGGAAGGCCCGGCAGCTCGGAGTAGAGGTGATTGACGAGGCGGGCCTGAGCGCGCTGTTGGCGAGGTGAAAGGACGTTGAAGCGTACTACGAGCGCTGCCGCGAGGTTGGCTGCGTTGATGCAGGGTGGCGCTTGGGTCGATCGCGCGGCGCTGATGCCGTTGTCGGAGTGAGTCGTGGGGCCGCATGTGGATGGACCATGGTGTTCGACCATGGTCTATCATGAGTGGCGGAGGCTTGTGTGGAGCAGCTCGCCATCTCGAAGTTCAAGGCAACCTGTCTGGCCGTTCTCGACCGCGTGAACCGAACGGGACAGCCGGTCCTGATCACCCGGTTCGGCAAGCCGGTGGCGGAAGTGGTGCCCCCGTCGCCCCCTGAACGTCCGGAGCAGTGGCTCGGCTGCATGCGCTCCACGCTCCGCATCACCGGAGACATCGTCTCGCCCGCGCTGGACGAAAACGAGTGGGAGGTGCTGCGCTCGTGAAGCTCCTGCTGGATACGCACATCTGGATCTGGAGCGTTGCCGAGC
>VXME01000077.1:63244-102086 GCA_009861545.1 Acidobacteriota bacterium
GTGATTTAGGGGTTGTCCGCCCGGCCGCCAGACTGCACAATAGCGCTGGGAGTCTGCGCGGCCGAAGTGTGTCGACGCAGGCGGTGCTGTTCCGGCGGACGCAGGAGGACGACATGAGCACGAAGCGGCGCATGATCGGCGGGTATGCGGCGGCGGCGTTCCTGGCGGCGGCTCTCGCGGTGCTCGGCCCTCCCGTGGCGGCCCAGGACGACGACATCAGCGGCGTCGTGACCAGCGCGGCGGGTCCCGAGGCGGGTGTCTGGGTCATCGCCGAGACGCAGGATTTCGAAACCGGCTTCCGGAAGATCGTCGTGACCGACGACGACGGGCGCTTTCTGGTGCCGGACCTTCCGGACGCCGCCTATGAAGTGTGGGTGCGCGGCTACGGCCTGGCCGATTCGGAGAGGACTTCCGCACGGCCCGGCGATGATCTCGCCCTGACCGCCACCGTGGCCTCGTCGCCGCACGAGGCGGCGGAGATCTATCCGGCCAACTACTGGTACTCGCTGCTCGAGGTGCCGCCGGCGAGCGACTTTCCGGGCACGGGCCCGCGCGGCAACGGCATCGGCACCGCCATGCGGACGCAGGCCGACTGGGTCGACCGCCTGAAGGACGGCTGCCAGCTCTGCCACCAGCTCGGGAACAAGGCGACGCGCGAGATGCCGATGCTCGATCTGGACGACTTCGACTCGGCCGAAGACGCGTGGGAGTACCGCATCCGGGCCGGCGGAGCGGGACCGGCGATGGCGGTCGAGATCAACCGCATGGGCCGGCCGCGCGCACTCCAGTTGTACGCCGACTGGAGCGACCGGATCGCCGCCGGCGAGCTGCCGCCGGTGCCGCCGCGGCCGCAGGGGCGCGAGCGCAACCTCGTCCTCAGCATGTGGAAGTGGGGCCATCCGCGCGGCATGGTCCACGACGAGATCACCACCGACAAGCGCAACCCGACGCTCAACGCGAACGGACCGATCTACGGGGTCGGCGGGGCGGGTCTCGTCATCACCGATCCGCGCACCCACACGTCGGTCCGCATGGACCTGCCGACCCGCATCGAGCGGCCGAGAAGCAACGTCTCCTATCAGGGATCCTCAACGGCGATCCCGTCGCTCTACTGGGCCGGTGAGCCGCCTGCCGGCCTGCAGAGCCGCAGCGCCCACAACCCGATGCTCGACGACAAGGGGCGCCTCTGGATCACGCAGGCGGTCCGGCCGAACGACGTGCCCGACTGGTGCCTGGAGGGCTCGGATCACCCGTTCGCGCAGTACTACCCGATCCAGCACCGCGCCGAGTCGCGCCAGGTGTCCTACTACGACCCGGAGACCGGCGAGTTCGAGTTGATCGACACCTGCTACTTCACGCACCACCTGCAGTTCGCCGACGACGCGGACGACACGCTCTGGCTGAGCGGCTCGACCGAGGCGATCGGGTGGCTGAACACGCGGCTCTACGACGAGACCGGGGACGAGCGGGCGTCGCAGGGCTGGTGCCCGACCGTCATCGACACCAATGGCGACGGCCGTATCACGAAGCCGTGGAACGAGCCGGACTACAACGGCGACGTCGAGATCGACCCGTCGCGCGACACCCGCATCGGGAGCCTCGACAAGTTCAAGCGCGCCTACGGGGTGATACCGCATCCGGACGGATCGGTCTGGATCACGCGGCGCTTCGACGTGCCGGGGCGGCTGGTCCGGCTGGAGCTCGGCGACAATCCGCCCGAGACCTGCATCTCGGAGGTCTACGAACCGCCGTACGATCCCGCCGACCCGAATGGGTGGGGTTACGGCCCGCGCGGCATCGACGTGGACCGCAACGGCGTGATCTGGACGGCGCTCGGCGGCAGCGGCCACCTCGCCAGCTTCGATCGCACCAAGTGCGCGGTCCTGAACGGGCCGGACGCCACCGGGCAGCACTGCCGCGAGGGATGGACGCTGTATCCGACGCCGGGACCGACGTTCAAGGGTTTCGAAGGCTCCGCGAACGCCGACTACCACTACTACAACTGGGTCGATCAGTTCGACACGCTCGGCCTCGGCGCAAACACACCCATTGCGACGGGAACCACGTCGGACGCGCTGCTCGCACTCGATCCGGACAGCGGCGAGTGGGTGATCATGCGCGTGCCGTATCCGCTCGGTTTCTACAGCCGCGGCCTCGACGGCCGGATCGACGATCCGGACGCCGGTTGGAAGGGGCGCGGCGTGTGGTCGAGCTTCAACACCGGATCGCCGTTCCACCTCGAAGGGGGCAAGGGGGCGACGAGCGAGATCGTCCAGTTCCAGATCCGGCCGCATCCGCTGGCGAACTAGACGGTGCGCATGACCCGGGACGGCTGGGAGTCTGCGCCGTAGAACGGTGCAGATTCCTGGTCAGGCCCGATCGGGTGGCAAGCGGAGCCACAAGCGACGATTGTCGGGTCGGGGCGTCGATACGGGTAGGCGCCGCGAACGGCGTCGAGAGGTGATGATGCGAGTCATCGGAAACGCATGCGCACTGGCGTTCGTTCTGGTGCTGTCTGCCGGTAGCGTGTCCGCCGGTGCGAACGAAGGCTTCCTGATCGACGCCGTAAGGGCGCGGGACATGGGGGCGGTCGAGGCACTTCTACGGACGTCGGCCGACGTGAACGCGCCGGCCGCCGACGGGGCGACCGCGCTGCACTGGGCCGCCTACAACGACTCTCTGCCGCTGGCCGATCGACTGCTGCGCGCGGGGGCCGACATCGATGCGGCCAACGACTACGGCGTGACCCCGCTGTCGCTGGCGTGCGACAACGGGTCCGCGCGCATGGTGATGCGCCTGCTCGATGCGGGCGCGGACGCCGACGCGGCCCGCTCGACGGGCGAGACGCCGCTGATGACGTGCGCCCGCACGGGGAACGTCGATGCGGTGCGTGCATTGCTGAACGCCGGCGCCGACCCTTCCGCGGCGGAGACCTGGCAGGGCCAGACGGCGCTGATGTGGGCGGCGGCCGAGGCGCACACGGAGGTCGTGCGGGCGCTGGTCGACAAGGGGGCCGATGTGCATGCGCGCACGGCGGGCGGGTTCACCGCCCTGGCGATCGCGGCTCGCGAGGACGAGCCGGAGCTCGTCGCGTTGCTGCTGCGCGCCGGGGCCGACGTCAACGCGACCGCCCCCGGCGGCGCCACGCCGCTGGTCGTCGCCACGGTTCGCGGACATACCCGGCTGGCGATGTTCCTGCTGGACCAGGGGGCCGACCCGAATGCCGGCGACGCCGGGTACACGCCGCTGCACTGGGCCGCCGGTTCCTGGCATTCGGAGTTGACCGGCAGCCTGCGCGGCATCGAGACGGCGCGCGACGAGGAGTGGCGCTCGCTGAACGGGGTGCGCGACGGCAAGCTGGAGCTGGTCGAGGCGCTGCTGGCGCACGGCGCGGATCCCGACGTGCGGCTGGTCAACCACCCGCCGCAGTTCGGGTTCGCGAGCCAGCGCTTCCGCGTCAGCATCGTCGGGGCCACGCCGTTCCTGCTCGCCGCGATGGACGCCAACGTGGCGGTGATGGACGCGCTGGTCGCGGCCGGCGCCGACACGCGGCTGGCGACCGACGAGGGGACGACGCCGCTGATGGTGGCATCCGGTCTCGGGCGGGTTCCCGCGGAGACGCGGGTGACCGAGCCGGACACGCTCGATGCGGTGCAGTTCGTGCTCGATCTGGGCGCTGACGTGGACGCGACCAATGCGGTCGGCCGCTCGGCGCTGCACGGCGCCGCGCACATCCGCTCGGACGCGGCCGTGCAGCTCCTCGTCGATCACGGGGCGACGGTGCAGGTCGCGGATCAGCGCGGCATCACGCCGTTGATGATCGCCGAGGGGGGTGGGCACATCCTGCTGCCGGGCCTCGGCGGGGGAAGCACCGCCGATCTGCTGCGCGCGCTCGGCAGCGCGGAGACGACCGAGAGCTTCATCGACATCTTCAACGAGGGACCGATTCGGTGACGGCCGGGGGAGTCCGGCAGCGGGAGACGATGATGGCGAGGGCAACCGGGCTGGCCACGGCCTTCGTGACGGGACTCGCGCTCGTCCTGTGTGTCTTCGCCACGCCCGCGGCGGCCCAGGCGCCCCGCGCTGCGGCCTCGCCCGCGCAGCCGGCCGTGCAGGCGCACGGGGCGCCGTCGGCACCCGACGCCGCGACCTGGCGAGCCGTGCTCGACCGCTACTGCGTCACCTGCCACAACCAGCGTCTGCTGACGGGTAACCTCGCCCTCGACGGCGTCGACGTTGCGCACGTCGGTGCGGATGCGGCGGTCTGGGAGAAGGTTCTCCAGAAGCTGCGCACGCAGGCCATGCCGCCCCCGCGCCGGCCGCGGCCCGACGCCGAGACCTACGGCGCGTTCGCGATGTGGCTGGAGTCCGCCCTGGATGGAGCTGCCGCCGACCGGCCGAATCCCGGCCGGCCCACCATCCATCGCCTCAACCGGCTGGAGTACACGAACGCCATTCGGGACCTGCTCGATCTGGAGATCGACACGGCGACGATGCTGCCGGCCGACGACCTGGCCTACGGCTTCGACAACAACGCCGACATCCTGACCGTGGCGCCGGGGCTGCTGGAGCGCTACATGTCGGCGGCGCGCAGGATCGCGCGGCTGGCGGTGGGCGATCCGACCATCGAGGCCGACGCGGTGCGCTACCCGCTGTCGACCCTGCTGGTGCAGGACGATCGCATGAGCGAGGATCTGCCGTTCGGCTCGCGCGGCGGCGCGGCGGTCCGGCACCACTTCCCGCTCGACGGCGAGTACCTCGTCCGCATCGGTCTGCAGGGCGGCGGCCGGCGCGAGCCGCAGGAGATCGATGTGCGGGTGGACGGCGCCCGGCGCGCACTGCTGCGGGTCGGCAGTTGGCCGGAGGGTGCGGATCCCGGTGCGGCGCGCGTGGTGGAGCCCGGCGAGCCTCTACAGGTCCGTTTCCCGGCCCGCGCCGGCACGCATGTGGTGAGCGTGTCGTTCACGAAGCGGACGGCGGTGACCGAGGGGATGGCGCCGAGCCGGTTGCCGATCTGGACGTTCTCGACCGGCCGCGGATACGTCCAGCGGATGGCGCTCGAGAGCGTGGAGATCGAGGGTCCCTTCAGCCCCGACACGCTCGGCCGCGGCACCGGCGGCGACGGCGAGGCGGCCAGCCGGCGGCGCATCTTCGTCTGCCGGCCCGCGACGGCCGAGGAGGAAGGGCCGTGCGCCGACGAGATCCTGGGGACGCTGGCGCGGCGGGCGTTCCGCCGGCCGGTCGACGAGATCGATCTCGAGGTGCTGCGCGGCTTCTATGCTGAGGGCCGCGACGAGGGCAACTTCGACGCCGGCATCCAGCGGGCGCTCGAGAGCATGCTGGTCGATCCCGAATTCCTGTTCCGCATCGAGCGCGACCCGGCGGGGATCGACCCTGTCACACCCTACCGCCTGACAGACGTCGAGCTGGCGTCGCGGCTGTCGTTCTTCCTCTGGAGCAGCATCCCCGACGACGAGCTCCTGGATGCCGCGGAGACGGGAACCCTCGGGGATCCGGATGTGCTCGAGCGGCAGGTGCGGCGGATGCTCGCCGACGAGAAGGCGGGCGTGCTGGTGTCGAGCTTCGCCGCGCAGTGGCTGCATCTGCGCCGCATGCGCACGGTGTCCCCGGACGTGAACGCCTTTCCGGGGTTCGACGACAACCTGCGGGACGCGCTGGTGCGCGAGACGGAGCTGTTCGTCGAGAGCCAGATGCGGGACGACCGGAGTGTGGTGGATCTGCTGGACGCCGACTACACCTTCGTCAACGAGCGTCTGGCGCGGCATTACGGGATCCCGAACGTCTACGGATCGCGCTTCCGGCGCATCGACCTGCCGGGTGAGGAGCGGCGCGGCCTGCTCGGCCACGGCAGCGTCCTGACGGTGACGTCGCTGGCGACGCGGACCTCGCCGGTCGTGCGGGGCAAGTGGGTGCTGGAGAACATCCTCGGCACGCCGCCGCCCCCGCCGCCGCCCGACGTGCCGGACCTGCCTGAGCGGGCCGACGACGGTACGATCACGTCCCTGCGAGCGCGGCTCGAGGCGCACCGCGCGAACCCGGTGTGCTCGAACTGCCACGCCCGGATGGACCCGCTCGGCTTCGCCCTCGAGAATTTCGACGCGGTCGGCAAGTGGCGCGACAGCGGCGTCGCCGGCGCCCCGATCGACCCCTCCGGCACGCTCCCCGACGGAACCGCCTTCGACGGTTTTCCGGGCTTGCGGGACATCCTGCTGGAGCGGCGCGAGGAGTTCGTCACCACCGTCACCGAGAAGCTGATGACCTACGCGCTCGGCCGCGGGGTGGAGCATTACGACCGGCCGGCCATCCGCGCGATAGTGCGCGAGGCCGCAACGAACGACTACCGCTGGTCGTCGCTGATTCTCGGCGTCGCCCGGAGCCTCCCGTTCCAGATGAGGAGATCGGACTCATGATCATCACGAAGAAGACGCTGCCCCGGCGCACCGTGCTGCGCGGACTCGGGACGGCGGTGGCGCTGCCGCTGCTCGACGGGATGGTGCCGGCGCTGACCGCGCTGAGCCGGACGGCGGCCCGGCCGAAGCCGCGCCTGGGGTTCGTGTACGTCCCGCACGGCGCCGTGATGCGGAACTGGACCCCACCCACGGAAGGGGCGGGCTTCGATTTCACGCCGATCCTCAAGCCGCTGGAGCCGTTCAGGGATAACCTGCTGGTGCTGTCCAACCTCGATCACGCGCCGGCGGCGCAGATGCCGGGTGACCCGGCCGGGGGGCACGGACGCATCACGGGCGCGTTCCTGACCGGCGTGCACGCGAAGCCGACCGAGGGGGCCGACTTCGAGGCGGGGGTGTCGGTCGACCAGATTGCGGCGGCGAAGCTCGGCCGGCAGACGCAGCTCGCCTCCCTCGAGGTGGGCATCGGGCTGCCGGAGTTCGGCGGCGCCTGCGATGCCGGCTTCAGTTGCGCGTACATCAGCACGCTGTCCTGGAGCACGCCGACGACCCCGCTGCCGATGGAGAGCAACCCGCGCGCGCTGTTCGAGCGGCTCTTCGGGGACGGCACGAGCACCGACCCGGAGGCGCGGCGCGAGCGGATGCGCAAGGACCGCAGCATCCTCGACGCGGTGACCCGCAAGGTGGCCCGGCTGCAGGACGGGCTGGGCGCGGCGGATCGGGCCAAGCTGACCGACTATCTCGCCGCGGTGCGCGATGTCGAGCGCCGCATCCAGCGGGCCGAGGCGGATGCCGACCGCGAGCTGCCGGTGGTGGACCGGCCGTCGGGGAGCATCCCGGCCTCGTTCGACGACTACGTCAAGGTGATGTTCGACCTGCAGGTCCTGGCCTACCAGGCCGATCTGACCCGCGTCATCTCCTTCCTGATGACGCCGGAGCTGACCGCGCAGACCTATCCGCAGATCGGGGTGCCCGATCCGCACCACGCGCTGTCGCACCACGAGAACCGGCCGGAGAGTCTGGAGAAGCTGACGAAGGTCGGCGTCTACCACACGTCGCTGCTCTCCTACTATCTGGACAAGCTGCGGGCGACACCCGACGGCGACGGCACGCTGCTGGATCAGGTGGCGATCCTCTACGGCAGCGGGATGAGCAACAGCAACCTGCACAACATCCAGAAGCTGCCGATCCTGGTCGCGGGCGGCGCGGCCGGTCAGCTCGAGGGGAATCGCCACTTGCGCTACGCCGACGAGACGCCGCTGACGAACCTGTACCTGACGCTGCTCGGCATGATGGACGTGCCGACCGAGAACTTCGGCGACAGCACCGGCGAGTTGCGGTACCTGACGGGCGTCTGAGCTGTCGGACGGGCTCGATCCGTCTGACGGCGATCCGAGGCCGGGCGGAAGCCGGGAGAATGAGGGCGATGCAGCGGGGATTGTGCCGCGGGCTCCTGGGACAGCGGTTTCTCGTCGTGGTCGGGTTGCTGGCTGCCTGCATGGGGCCGGCGACGGCGCGACCCGGCTTCGCGCAGCCCGAGAACGCCGCCGTCCCGGCAGGTGCGTCGGGCGGCGGTGCGGAGGTCGAAGCGGTCCTGAGCCGTTACTGCCAGGCATGCCACAACCGCCGCTCGACGGTCGGCCGCGAGACCGGGCTGGCGTTCGACGCGCTCGACGTCGGCGAGATCGCCGGCGACGCGGAGCGCTGGGAGCACGTCGTCCGGCGGCTTCGCAACGGTTCGATGCCCCCGGCGGGCCGGCCGCGGCCGAACCCGCAGGCCTACGACCGGGTCGCGACCTGGCTGGAGACCCGGCTCGACGCGGCCGCCGCCGCCAACCCCGATCCGGGCCGGCCGGCCGTTCTCCATCGTCTGAACCGCGCCGAGTACCGCAACGCGGTGCGCGATCTGCTCGCGCTCGATGTCGACGTGTCGTCGCTCCTGCCGCCGGACACGTCCAGCTACGGCTTCGACAACATCGGGGACGTCCTCGGCCTCTCGCCGCTCCTGCTCGAGAGCTATCTCGCCGCCGCGAACCGCATCAGCCGGCTCGCCGTGGCCAGCGATTCCGGCGTTGCCGTGACCGCCGACGTCTACCGCGTATCGACCGAGCTGACCCAGCGCGACCGCCTGGACGGGCTTCCGTTCGGCACGCGCGGGGGCACGCTGGTCGACCACTTCTTTCCGGTCGACGGCGAGTACGAGATCCGGGCGCGCCTCGCCCGCAACGGCGCCTCGGGCAACGGCGGCGACATCGTGGGGTTGAACGAGCCGCACCAGGTGGAGTTCGCGGTCGATGGCGAGCGGGCCGGGCTGCTGACCGTTGGAACGGACCTCTCGACCGGGGATTCCGATTGGGATGCGAGTCCACGGGAGCCGGGTGACGCCAATCTGCGCGTTCGCGTGCCGGTGCAGGCGGGGCCGCGGCGCCTGGCCGTCTCGTTCCTTCGACGCCCCGCGGCGCAGGTCGAGCGCGTGCGCCGCCCGTTCCTGCGCGCGCTGCTGGAGCACGACCGGACGCACGATCTGCCGTACGTCAGCGAGGTGATCGTCACCGGGCCGTACGGTCCGGCCGTGCCGGAGAGCACGCCGAGCCGGGACCGCATCTTCACCTGCCGGCCCGCGACGGCAGGCGCAGCCGAGCGCGCGTGCGCCGAGGAGGTCCTGACGATCCTGGCGCAGCGGGCGTTTCGCCGCCCGGTCGACGCCAACGACCTCGGCGTGCTGCTGCCCTTCTACGAAGCGGGCCGCCGCGAGGGAGGCTTCGAGCGGGGCATCGAGCAGGCGCTGGCCCGGCTCCTGGTCAGCCCGTCGTTCCTCTTCCGGATCGAGCTCGATCCGGTGGACGCAGCGTCCGGCAGGGGATACCCGGTCGAGGATCCGGCGCTCGCTTCCCGGTTGTCGTTCTTTCTCTGGAGCAGCCTGCCCGACGATGAGCTGCTCGACCTCGCCGACCGGGGCGAGCTGAGCGATCCGGACGTGCTGGAGCGGCAGGTGCGGCGCATGCTGGCCGACCCGCGCGCGGACGCGCTGGCGGAGAACTTCGCCGGGCAGTGGCTCTATCTGCGGAACGTGCCGGCGGCGCGGCCGGACTTCCGGCGCTTTCCGAACGTCGACGACAACCTGCGGCACGCGTTCCGCCGCGAGACGGAGCTCCTGTTCCAGAGCATCGTCCGCGAGGACCGCAGCGTCATCGATCTGCTGGCCGCCGACTATACGTTCGTCAACGAGCGCCTGGCGCGGCACTACGACATCCCGCACGTATACGGGGATCATTTCCGGCGCGTCGGCACCGCCGGCCATCCGATGCGGGGCGGGCTGCTGGGGCAGGGCAGCATGCTCACCGTGCAGTCGCTGTCGACCCGCACGTCGCCGGTGAAGCGCGGCATCTGGATTCTCGAGAACATCCTGGGGACGACGCCGCCCGACCCGCCGCCGGACGTGCCGGAGCTGGAGGCCAGCGCGAACGACGGCCGCGAGCTGACGATGCGCGAGGCGATGGAGCGGCACCGCGCGAACCCGACGTGCGCGGCATGCCATCGGCTGATGGACCCGCTGGGGCTGGCGCTGGAGAACTTCGACGCGGTCGGCCGCTGGCGCGAGACGGACGGGTCGGGCGCGCCGCTGGATGTTTCTGGCGCGCTTCCCGACGGCACTCCCTTCACGGGAGTCGCGGCGTTGAAGCAGGCGCTGCTTGCGAATCCGGAGCCGTTCCTGCGGACGCTGACGGAGAAGCTGCTGACCTACGCGCTGGGGCGCGGCCTGGAGTACACCGACGCCCCGGCGGTGCGGCGGATCGTGCGCGAGGCGGCGTCCGGGGAGCATCGTTTCTCGGCGCTGGTGCTCGGCATCGTGAAGAGCGTGCCGTTCCGGCAGCGGCGGTCGGCCGGCGCCGCGCCGGAGACGGTAGACTGACGGATCAACGACAGGTCAGGTTCGGAGAGGAGCGCGGGAGGAATCATGCTGATCACGAAGCGGGCGTTGCCCAGGCGGACGTTTCTCCGAGGCGCCGGCGCCGCGCTGGCGCTGCCGTTGCTGGACGCGATGGTGCCCGCGGCCTCCGCGCTGTCGCGGACCGCGGCCAATCCGGTGCGGCGGCTGGGGTTCGTCTACTTCCCCAACGGCGCGAACATGTTCCAGTGGCAGAGCAAGGGGGAGGGCAAGGCCTTCGAGCTGTCGCCGACCCTGGCCCCGCTGGGCCCCTTCCGCGACGCGGTGACGGTGCTGTCCGGGCTCGACAACGATCCGGCGAATCCGTGGGGCGACGGCATCGGCGACCACCCGCGCGCCGGTTCCTCGTGGCTGAACGCCACGCATCCGCTCAAGAGCGAAGGCCCCGCCGTGCGCGCGGGGACGACCATCGACCAGATCGCCGCGGCCGAGATCGGGCGGGACACCCCGCTCGGTTCGCTGGAGCTCTGCCTGGAGCCGGCCGGCTGGATGGGCACCTGCGGCGGCAGCGGTTACAGTTGCGCCTACACCGACTCGCTCTCCTGGCGGACGCCGAGCACGCCGCTGCCGGCCGAGCACAACCCGCGCAACGTGTTCGATCGGATGTTCGGCGACGGCGCCACGCCGGAAGAGCGCCACGCCCTGCGGAAGCGCAACCGCAGCGTGCTCGACTCGGTAACGGAGGAGATCGCCGGTCTGGAGCTGCAGATCGGTCCGCGGGATCGCGTCCGTCTGACGGAGTACCTGGATGCGGTGCGCGAGATCGAGCGGCGCATCCAGCGCAGCGAGGCGCACAGCGCCGCCATGCCCGACGCCGAGCGCCCGCTCGGGGTGCCGGACGCCACCGGGGCGCACGCCAAGCTGATGTACGACCTGCAGGTGCTGGCGTTCCAGGCCGATCTGACCCGCGTCTTCACGTTCCAGTTGGGACGCGAGACCAGCCAGCGCGCGTTTCCGGAGATCGGCGTGCCGGACCCGCACCACGCCACGTCGCACCACCAGTACGATCCGGAGCGGCTCGCCAAGATCGGCCTCATCGACACCTACCTGGTCCAACTGTTCGCCTACTTCCTCGACCGGCTGCAGTCGACGCCGGATGGAGACGGGACGCTGCTGGACCACGCCATGGTGATGTACGGCGGAGGCATCAGCGACGCCAATCAGCACAGCCACACCGCGTTGCCGCTGCTGGTCGCGGGGCGCGGCGGCGGCAGACTCGCCGGCGGGCAGCACCTGGCATACCCCGCGGGGACGCCGCATGCGAACCTGCTCGTGAGCCTGCTCGACAAGGCCGGCGTGCCGGTCGAGCGTATCGGTGACAGCACCGGGCAGCTTCGCGAGCTGTCCGGCGTGTAGGTGTGCCGTGGAGGAATCCCGCGCAGGCACCGAGAGCGGCGGGACGTCCCGGCATCCGGCGCCCGCCGCGACGGGCGGGCGTCTGGTGAGCGGGTTGCTGGCTCTCGTGCTTTGCACGGGGGCCGGCGCGGCGGCAGCCCAGTCGCCGCTCATCGAGGCGGTGAAGCAGGGCGACGGGGCCGCGGTGCACAGCTTGCTCGAGCGGGGGGCAGCCGTCGACGCGCCCGAGATCGACGGCACCACGGCGCTCCACTGGGCGGTCCACCGCGACGACGGCGACATCGCCGCCCTGCTGATCGACGCCGGGGCGGACGTGACGGCGATCAACCGCTATGGGGTGGCGCCGATCGCGCTGGCCAGCCTCAACGGCAGCGCGCCGATGCTGGCCCGGCTGCTGGCCGCCGGGGCGGACGCGAACCAAGCCCAGCCGGAAGGGGAGACCGCGCTGATGACCGCGGCCCGCACGGGCCAGGTCGAGGCGGTCCGAGTCCTCCTGGATCACGGCGCCGACGTCAACGCGGCCGAGCAGTGGCGCGGCCAGACCGCGCTGATGTGGGCCGCGGCCGAGGGTCACACGGCGGCGGTACGGGAGCTGATTGCCCGCGGCGCGGATGTCCACGCCCGGTCGGGACACGTGGAAGCGGCTGCAACCGGAGAGGTGGCCGGCGGCGATGCCGGCGCGGCGGATGGTGCGGCGGCGCCGCGCGGATTCTCGGCGTTGCTCTTCGCCGTTCAGGGCGGTCATCTCGATGCCGCGGCCGTCCTGGCCGATGCCGGTGCGAATGTCGACGACATGACGCCGGACGGCTCCAGCGCGCTGGTCGTCGCCATCGACAACCGCCACTACGAGCTGGCCGCGTGGCTGCTGGACCGCGGCGCCGATCCGAACGCCGACGGCGTCGGCTGGACCGCGCTCCATACCGCCGTGCTCGCGCACCGTCCGCATTTTCGCGTCGTGCCGGATCCATCCCCCACCGGCAACCTGAGCAGCGGCGCGCTCATCGAGGCGTTGCTGGCCGCCGGGGCCGACCCGAACGCCGCGTCCCGCGAGCGCGTCCGGCTGGCCACGCAGACCTCGCCGCTGTACCCCACGGAGGGAGTGACCCCGTTCCTGCTCGCCGCCATCGCCGCGGACGTGCCGCTCATGCGCCTGCTGCTGTCTCACGGTGCCGATACGAGCGTCACCACGGCGAGCGGATCGACGGCGCTGATGGCGGCTGCAGGGGCCGCGACCTACGCGGGGCAGGGCGCCGGTTCGGAAGCCGATGCGCTCGATGCGGTCACGCTGCTGCTCGACGCCGGCGTTGATGTACATGACGCCGACGAGGCCGGCAACACGGCGCTGCACGGGGCGGCGAACCGGGGCGCCAACGCCGTCATCGAGCTGCTGCTCGCCCACGGTGCCCGCCTGGATGCGGCCAACGGACGGGGCTGGCTGCCGGTGACCATCGCCCAGGGGCCGATAGACACCATCGAGCCGTTTCCCGAGACCTATGCGCTGCTCCGGGAGCGGTCGTTGGCGGCGGGCGTGGACGTGCCCGAGTGTCCAACCTGCGCGCTCGGAATCCTGCACGACGACGCGCTGATTGCCGACCGCTAGCTCTCCAGGGCTTGATCAGTCTCCGTCACGGGTGGGCGCTGCAGGCCGAAGCAGGGCGCCTTCGACGTGTGCGACCCGTTCCGCCAGGCTGGCGACACGCTCGGCCAGGTTCGTGAAGTCGCGGCGCAGGTCCCTGATCTCCTGGCGCATGTCGCGAAGATCCGATCGGAGCCACGCGGCGAGGGCTACGATCAGGGCGGGCGTGAGCCAGGGCACGAAGGCCTCCATATATCGATTCTAGCGTGCGGCTATCATGAGGGCCAGGGAGCGAAAGATGACCTCATTCAATCGTGTGCGTATTCGACCGTTTGCGGCGGTTCTGACCATGGTCGCCTTGATCGCGGGCGCGTCGTCCGCGGCCGGCCAGCAGGGGCGGACAACGACGCGGGGCGAGCTGCCGAACATCACGGCGGGTGGCCAGACCAACTGGACGAGCCACAACCTCGACCTCGACAACAGCCGCTACTCGGCGCTCGACGAGGTCGACACGGACACGATCGGCGGGCTGGCCGAGCGCTGGTCCTACGAGGTGGCGGCCGGCATCGACATCGCCCAGGTAACGCCGCTCGTGATCGACGGCGTGATGTACTTCCACGCCGGGCCCAGCGTGATCGCCATCAATGCGGTTACCGGAGAAGAAGTCTGGAGCCTCGAGCTGAACGAGGCGCGCCGCAACCGGGTTCGCGGACCGACCTATGCGGAAGGGAAGATCTACGCCTACAACGGCCCGAGTCTGGTGGCCGCCGACGCGAAGACGGGTGAGCTCGTCGAGTCGTTCGGCGACGGCGGCGTGCTGCCGGTCGTCGGGCTGGCGCTGCAGACCAGGTATCCCGACACCTATCCGCCGACTCTCGACCCGCACGAGCTGGGCTACCGGATCACGGCCGCACCGGCGTACCACGACGGGACGCTCTACGTCGGGGCCGCGCTATCGGAGGGGCATATCCCGGGCGGCCTGGTGATCGCCACCGACGCCGCGACGGGAGCCATCGAGTGGGTGTTCAACACCATTCCGCAGCGCCCGCAGGACGACGGGTGGGAGATTGCCGCGGACACGTGGGGCGACGGCCAGCGCGCCGGCGGCGGTGTCTGGACGCAGCCGGCCATCGATCTGGACCTCGGGCTCATCTACTTCAACACCGGCAACCCGTCGCCCGACTACGACGGGTCCGCGCGGCCCGGGGCCAACCTGTTCACCAACTCCACCGTGGCCCTCGACCTGGAGACGGGCGCGCTGCGCTGGTACTACCAGGCGATCCACCATGACCTGTGGGACTGGGACCACGTGACGGGACCAGTGCTCTTCGACGTCACGGGCGCCGACGGCGAGACCATCCGCGGCGTCGGCTCGGCCGGCAAGAACTGCCTGCTCTATCTTTGGGACCGCGAGACCGGCGAGCCGATCAACCCGATGGTCGAGACACTGATGCCGACCGAGAGCAACGTACCGGGTGAGGTGGTCTACCCGACGCAGCCGATCCCCTACAACGCGCGCGGCGTGCAGATGACGCCGTTCTGCGCCACCTACGTGCACCTCGACGATCCGGAGCTGCAGGCGCAGAGCCGGCCGATGTACACGCCGTACTCGATCGAGGAGCACCTGATCGTGGCCCACGGCGGATCGAGCTTCGGCTCGCCCGCGTTCAGCCCGCGCACCGGGCTGCTCTACGTCACCGGCAAGAACGCGGCGGTCTCGATGATCGTCCGGCCGCTCGGCGACAGCCTCGAGCCGGGGCCGCACGGCGACGGCCACAGCGCGAACTTCGAGGAGTTGAGCCGCATTCCCGCCTACACGCCCACGACGACCCTGACCGCCTACGAGCCGGCCAGCGGCGAAGAGGCGTGGCAGGCCGTGTTTCCCGCGCTCAGCCCCATCGGGGCGAGCGGCAACCTCGCGACCGCGGGCGACCTCGTGTTCCAGGGGGCGGACGACGGCGCGTTCTACGCCTTCCACGCGGCGACCGGGGAGCAGTTGTTCCGGTATCAGGCGCAGCGTCCGATCCGGTCGAGCCCGATGACCTACCAGGTGAACGGAAAGCAGTACGTGACGGTGATCGCGACCAACACGATCCTGACCTTCGCGCTGCCGTAAGGGGAGTTGGTCGCCTGCGGGCAATCGTTCGATGCCGACGTCGCTCCGGCCACGGGCGAGGAGCCGGGCGGATTTGTCTGTCGTGAACTGACCCCCGTCGCGTGTCTTCCTGACCCTGCGCTGCCATTCTCGGAGTCGGCATCGCGCCGGCAGAAGGCGTGTCACAATGCAGGGAGGTCAGATGAGACGACCATCTCGGCGTTGTTACGGCGTCGCGTCCGTTGCGGTCTGCCTTGTCGTCCTCGGCGTCACGGGCTGTCGCCCTCCGGATTTCGTTCGCGAACTTCTCATTGCCTACCACCAGGAGGGTGTCGTCGCGGAGTTGCGTGAAGGTGCCGAGGCGGGCGACGCCGAGTCGCAATGGAGGCTCGGCCGGATGTACTCAACCGGCATGTGGGTGCCGCGAGACCCTGCCATTGCAATCTCCTGGTATCGCCGCGCTGCCGGTCAGGGGCACGTCGAGGCGCAATTGGACTTGGCGTCGAGCTATCTCTTGGGCGCCGGCGTCGCCGAAAACGAAGCGCAAGCGGCCGTCTGGTACCGCAAGGCGGCCGAGCAGGGGGACGCGTATGCGCAGACCGAGCTCGGCATCCTCTATTCCGAGGGTCGGGGCGTGGACCGAAACGACGTTTCGGCGCACGTGTGGTTCAGCGTCGCCGCGTCGCGGGCCGACGGCGACGTTCGGGAGCGGGCGGCCGGCCTGCGCGACACGGCTGCCGAGCGCATGACCCCCGTGCAACTGGAAGAGGCCGAGCTTCGCGCACAGGAGTGGAACGCGGCGCATCCACTGGTCTCACCGGTGGACGCCTACGAGCTGGTGAGCTCTCGGCTGCGCGAGTCGGTCAAAATCGATTTCTCCGCCGCGTCACGGACGTTGCTAGTGGCGCTTCAGCGGCCGTGCCGCTACTGCGACGACTCGCTGCCGTTCTATCGGCGGCTGCAGGCGCGCGCGGACGGGCGGGACGGGGTGCGGATTGTCGTGGTGGCACCGCCGCGCAACCGCGGGATGGGCGACTACCTGGCGTTGGAGGGCTTCGAGCCGGACGCGGTGGTTTTCGCAGACCCGGAGCGGTTTCCGGCATCGGGCACGCCGACCCTGATGCTGGTGGACACGGAAGGCTCGCTCACGCATTCGTGGATCGGGTTGCTTGATGCCGACCAGGAAGGGGAGGTGCTCAACGTACTCTTCCGGTGACCCGACGGCGAGGCCGGCCGCGCGGCGTCATAGAATGGACGCCGTGACTCGGAGGCGTCGTGGAGGCTGATCGTCGTTTGCTGACCCGTGTCGTGCTGCGCAACTACAAGAGCATTGCCGCATGTGACGTCTCGCCTGCGCAGTTGACGTTTCTGGTCGGTCCGAACGGCTCGGGCAAGAGCAACTTCCTCGACGCGCTGCGTTTCGTTGCCGATGCGGTTCGGTTTTCGCTCGACCACGCGCTGCGGGATAGAGGCGGGATCGGCGAGGTTCGGCGGAGGTCCGGGGGCCATCCCAATCACTTCGGGATTGGCATCAAGCTCGGTCTGGCACAGTCGGCGGCAAGCTACGCGTTCACGGTCGGCGCAAAGCCACGCGGCGGGTACGAGGTGCAACGCGAGGAGTGCCGCGTCGCTCGATACGACGGCAGCGAGCGTCACTTCTACTCGGTCGAGCGTGGGCGAGTTGCCGAGAGCACCCTGTCCCCATCTCCCGTCGCCGCCGATGATCGCCTCTACCTCGTGAACGTCTCGGGTGTCGAGGCTTTTAGACCCGTATATGACGCGCTCGTGGGCATGGGGTTCTATAGCCTGAATCCCGAAGCGATCCGGGAGCTTCAGTCGCCCGACCCGGGCGATCTGCTGCAGCGGGACGGAGGTAACATCGCCAGCGTACTTGCCAATCTGCGCACCCGTTCACCTGACGTCAAGAAGCGGGTCGAGGAGTACCTGGGCAAGGTGGTTTCCGGAATCTCGGGCGTCGACGAAAGGTCTGTCGGCCCCAAGGAGACCCTGGAGTTCAGGCAGGAGGTGCGCGGGGCTCGCTACCCGTGGCGGTTCTTTGCGAGCAGCATGTCGGACGGAACGCTGCGCGCGCTGGGTGTGCTCGTCGCGCTGTTTCAGGGATTCGCCGGCGCGGAATCGACTCGGCGATGCGTCGGTATAGAGGAGCCCGAGGTCGCTCTGCACCCGGCGGCCGCGGGAGTTCTGATCGACGGGCTCCAGGACGCCGCGGAGCAGGCACAGATCCTCGTCACGAGCCACAGCCCCGATTTGCTGGACAACAGGGAGATACCCGACGATGCAATCATCGCGGTTGTTGCGGAACATGGCGAGAGTCGCATCGGTCCTCTGGATGAAGTAGGACGGTCTGCGCTCAGGGATCATCTCTACACCGCCGGCGAGCTCCTCCGCATGAATCAACTGCGCCCTGACCCGAGCGTCTTCGAATTGCGACCGGAACAGCTTCACCTGTTCCACGTCCTGCCATGAGCGATGGCAAGAATCGTTGCCATCGTCGAGGGGCATGGCGAGATGGACGCGGTCCCGATTCTGCTAGGCCGAATCGCCGAGGCGGTCGCCCCGGCTACCGACGTCGCTATTCTCCCGCCGATACGCGTCGACCGGTACGGTGTCGTTAAGCAGGGAGAGCTGGAACGGGCCGTCGAGTTGGCAGCTCGAATGACTGGAACCGACGGGAGCATTCTACTGCTGCTGGACGCCGACGACGATTGCCCGGCAGAACTTGGTCCCGCGCTGTTGGAGCGAGCCAGGGCTGCGCGACCGGATCGCATGATTCGCGTCGTGCTCGCAAAGGCAGAGTACGAAGCGTGGTTCCTTGCGGCGACGGCATCGATTGCCGGGCGCTGCGACATTGACGAAGCCGCGGCGCAACCCGACGATCCAGAAGGGATCAGAGACGCAAAAAGGTGGCTGACCGCACGGATGCCCTTCGGTCGCTCATACCGTCCGACTCGGGATCAGGCGAACCTGACGGAGGACTTCGACCTCGATGCCGCCCGGCAGGCAGCGCCCTCGTTCGACAAGCTGTGGCGGGACGTCAGTGCGTTGCTGGCGCCGGATACGCCTTGAGGTGATGCCCTCTTTCGCCGCAGTCAACCGCATCCGACGACACCCGGCACGCGTCACGCCAGGTGCCGCCGGTAGAACGCGAGCATCCGCGTCCAGCACTCGGCGGCGTACTCGGCGTGGTAGACCTCGGCGCGGGTGTCGTTGAAGAAGGCGTGGTCGGCGCCCTCGAAGATCGTGATCTCGACCTCCTTGCCGGCCGCCCGCAGGTCGGCCTCCAGCTTGCGGGCGACCTCCGGGGTGACGAAGCCGTCCTTCTCGGCGAAGAATCCGAGGACCGGCGCCCGCAGGCTCGCCAGATCGGGTGTGACGTTGGGGTGGATGCCGTAGAAATCGACGCAGGCGCCGACCTTCGCGTTTGCGCACGCGGCGAACAGTGAGAGCTGGCCGCCCATGCAGAACCCGACGGTCCCGACCCGGTCGCCGGTCGCCTCGTCGCGGGCAAGCAGGTAATCGACAGCGCCGCGCAGGTCCCGTTCGGTCTGCTCGATATTGAGCGCCATCATCAGCTTGCCGGCGTCGTCGGGGCTCGCGGCGGTCTCGCCGTGGTACATGTCGGGCGCGAGCGCGACGAAGCCTTCGCCGGCGAAGCGGTCGGCGACGTCCTTGACGTGATCGACGAGCCCCCACCACTCCTGGATGACGATCACGCCCGGACCGGAACCGGACGCCGGTGTTGCCAGGTAGCCGCCGGAGCTCTTCCCGTTCGCCGCGAACTCGACCATCCTGCCCATCGTCCCGCGCTCCTCTCCTTCTCTCGCTACCCTTGCAGCGCTTGCCGCCCGCTTCAGTCCTCGGTCGTCGCCGACACCGCGCGGCCGTCGACCGCGATTCCGGACAGGCTCTGCGCCCGGTTGTCGAACCGGTCGTCGGAGAGCGGCGCGTACAGCTCCAGACTCGACTGCAGGAGGCCGCCGGCGTGCAGCAACCCGACCTCGTCGGCGTGCAGGCCCGCCCGGTGCACCATCCAGTCCCTGTAGTCGGCCGGGGCGGGGACCGCGGTCGACCAGTCGGGGCCGGGGCCGCCGAGCACGAAGCGGTCGGGCTGCAGCCGCTCGTCGATGGTGCCGACGAGCCGTCCGTCGACGTAGAAGTGGGTCTGGCCGCGCGCCACGTAGTGGGTCAGCGTCACGTGATGCCACTGGCCGTCGGCGCCCGGTTGCGGCGACGTGGCCGCGTTGCCGTTGGCGGAGGTGTAGACCCAGCGGCCGTTCTGAATGGCGATGGTGGCCTGGAAGCGCCGTCCGGTGGGGGTGAGCGTCATCGCCTCGAAGTCGAGCTCGGCGCGGCGGAAGGGAACCGTGACCCAGTCCACCTCGTGGCCGACGGTCTGGCCGCCGATGCTGGCGATGGTGCCGTCGCCCTCGGCCCGTACCTGGAAGGTCAAGCCGAACGAGCGCATGGTCTGGTCGACGTTCAGCGTCAGCGGCGACCGTCCGCGGCCGCGCACCCGTGCGAAGCCGGCCGCGGTAGACCGGGTCGGGGTCGGCTTGCCGGCTTCGAGGGCATCGAAGAGGGTGGGTACAAAGGCGTGGAACATCTCGGTGTGGCCGGCCGCGTTGGGATGGATCGGCTCGGGGAAGAAGCCCCGCGCCCAGCGGCCGTAGCCGTCGTCGATGGCCCCGAGCAGGTTGACGCTCGGCACGTCCCAGGTGTTGATCAGCAGGTTCGTGGCCCGCGTGTGGGCGTACTCCGCCTCGGTGAAGTCGCCGCGCGTGTAGGTGAGCCCGATCACCGGCACGATGCCGCGCTCGCGGGCGCGAGCGATCAGACGCTGCAGGCCGTCGGCGAACTGTTGCGCGACGGCGTCGGCCGCCTCGCGCGAATCCGCGCAGCGGGGCGACGGCTGACCGGGCGGGCAGCGCATGATGCCCTCGTTGCCGAGCGACAGCGCGATGACCACGTAGCCCGGATTGACCGGCGTCAGATAGCGCGTGCCGGGGTCCGGCTCGCCCTCCGGCTCGAAGCGCGGGGTGATGGTGATCGTGTTGTCGCCGCCCCGCGAGACGTTCAGCACTTCCCATCCCCACGGCTCCAGCAGCTCGCGCAGGCGGCCGGTGTAGCCGCCGAGGTTGAGCTCGTCGCCGGTGCCGTTGGGGACCGACGATCCCCACAGGGCGATGCGGCGCGGGCGTTCGCCGTCGTCGGACGATTGCGCGGCGGCGCCGCCGGCTGCTAGAAGCAGAACGATCAGCACGAAGAGAACGCGGCGGAAGTCGGCAAATCGCATGACTTGACCTCTCTTGCACGAAGGGTTCGTTCTGGCCGTTCGCGTGCGAACTCCAGACGCCAGCAGAGAACCTGGAAACGCGCCGGCGACACCCGGTGCCGCTCGGCTTGCCCGGTGCTTGCCGGCGACGCGCAGAATAGCACGTCGGAGAGCGCCAGTTCGTGGCCGGGTCCCGCGTCTCGTGCCGCGCCGCTGGTCCTACCGGGAGGTAACGTCGGTGACCTCGCCGGCGGCGTCGACGAATCCGAGGCGCCCGTTACCGACCTCGCCGAGCGAGGCCATGAATGCCCCCTGCCCGTCCAGGAAGATGATGCTCGGGGCGCCGTCCTCCGCCACGCCGGCGACGAGGCGCGTGCCGGCCGCGCCGCCGAGGTTGAGCACCGTGGCGTCGCCGACCGCGGTCAGGACGGCCCGTCGCCGGTTGTTGGCCGAGAGCGCCAGTTGCGGCATGTGGTCGCTGCCGACGGTGAGCGATGCGGCTTCCTGTCCGGCGCCGTCGGCGAGCGCCAGGCGGGGCAGGCCCTCGGCCGTCAGATGCAGTTGCAGGCGACCGCGCGCCCCGTCGCCGAGGGTCAGGATCGGCCGGCCCTGGACCGCGCCGAACAGTCCCTGCCCCTCGGCTTCGGCCCCGGCGACGACGATGGCGTCGCGGCCCTGGACCGTGGCGCGCAACCGCGTCTCTCCAGTCGGGCCGTTGAGCTGGATGAGCGGCGTCCCGTCGGGCTCGACGCCGAACGTACTGCGCACCTGGCCCGCCTGGTCGTAGAGCGTGATCGACGCGAGTCCCCCGGGGTCGCTGCCGGCGAGCACACCGCGCAGCCGTCCCGCGCCGTCGACCAGGTTCACCTGCGTTGCGGTGACCACGCCGGCCGTCCCCTGCGCCTGCACCCCGCCGGACATCGACAGGTTGGTCGCGGCGCCGCCCGCGAACGAGGCGGCCAGCATCGCGACTATCGTCCAGAGGCGCTCACGCGCCCGCCCGTGTTGTTTCGACATCTCTTGCTCCCGTGGTTGATTCGTTGTCTGCCGGCCAGCGTCCAGTGTCTGCCGCGGTCGTCCCGCGGCCGTTCTCCATGCTGCCGGTAGAGAACGGTTCCATGCGGCCCGCCTCACGCCTCGGTCGCCGTGAATCGGCGCCCGCGGGTCTCGGGCCCCAGCCAGACGACCGCGGCCACGAGCAGGCCGGACGCCGCGATGCAGACCATCATCGCCGACCCGGTGGTCATTCCGCCATCCTGCAACCGTCCGAGGACGAAGGGCGTCAGCGACCCGAGCGCCGCGCCCACGTGGTAAGAGAGTCCGGGACCGACGCCGCGCACGGCGGTGGGGAATCGTTCCGTGAGATACGCGGGGGCCATCCCCCAGATGCCGCCCCCCGAGGCGCCCATGACGACCGCCCCGACGGCGAGCCCCGCGTCGCCCGTCGCGCCGACGTAGGCCGGAATCGCCGCCACGCCGGTCAAAGCCGCCGCCGCCACCGCGCCCCGCCGGCCGAGCCGCGTCCCGGAGGCGTGTCCCCAGAGCGCCATTCCCACGACGGCGCCGAGATTGAACGCGAGGAGGTAGCCGAGGGGCTCGCGGCCCGCCTCGCGCAGGAAGGTCGGGTACCAGAAGCTGAGCGAGTAGTAGGAGAACATGAACGCGCCCATCAGGATCGACGCCTGCACGGTGGCCCACAACAGGTCGGGCCGGAGCAGTTGCAGTATCGACACGCGCTCGGCCGCGCTCTCGGTGCCTGCCTCCCGCAGGTGGCGCTGGCGTTCGAGCCAGACCGGGCTCTCGCTGATCCCCGACCGGATCCAGGGCACGAGCAGCGCCGGCGCGACCCCGACCCAGAACATCACGCGCCAGCCGAGCGTCGATCCGTCGGCGTCGCTGAGTGGATCCGGCAGGCCGGTGAACAGGGGATAGACGTAGTGGAACGTCAGGGCGGCCAGCATGTAGCCCCAGAACCAGCCGCCCTGCAGCAGTCCGGACGCCAGTCCGCGCAGACGCGCCGGCCACTGCTCTAGGGCCAGGGGCATGCCGGCCGCCCACGGGCCGCCCATCCCGATGCCGAACAGCGCCCGGAAGGCGAAGAGCATCGCGTACGACGTCGAGAAGCCGCTCAGGAACGCGAACAGCGAGAACCAGAGAATCGACAGCATCAGGGGCAGCTTCCGTCCGTAGCGGTCGGCCATCATGCCCGCCCCCAACCCGCCCACGAGCCGGAACATCAGCGTTACGGTTCCGAGCGCGCCGGCCAGCGCACGGTCGACGGTGAAGCTCTGCTGGATGTCGATCAGGATGAACGTCAGGATGGTGAAGTCGAACGCGTCGAGCATCCAGGCGAGGAAGGTGGCGGCGAACACCTTCCTCTGCTGGCGATCGACCTCTCGGTACCACGGCCGTGTCGGCTGTTTCACCATCGGAGCGTTCCCCGCCATGGCAAACGAAGGCCGCAGCGCGACCCTGTGGTCGCGTTCGGCGACGGTTTCCGGGCTGGGAGTCTGCGCCGTGGAACGGCGTAGACTTCCAGTCAGGCCCGGTTGGGCGGCAATCGGAGGCCGCAGCGCGACGGCAGCGGTCGCGTTCGGCGACGATTGTCGGGCTAGGATCGGACAAGCGCACCTTATCAGAGAGACGGCGCAAACGAGACGCGGGGGCGACGCGCGAGCGCGTGCCGCGACGACAGCGGAGACCACAGATGACCATGATCCGGTGCATTTCCATCCTTCGTGCCACGGCTTGCGCGGCTGTCGTACAGGTCCTCGCGTTCGGCGGCGCCGCCGCGGCCGGCGCCCAGACCGTCCTCGATCCCGGGACACCGGTCATGGTCACCGGCGGCGCGATCCGGGGGGCCGTCTCCGCGCGCGACGAGGGAATCATCGCTTTCAAGGGGATCCCCTACGGCGCGCCGCCGGTCGGCGATCTGCGCTGGCGCCCGCCCGCACCGGTCGTCGGCTGGGAAGGTGTGCGCGACGCATCCGAGAGCGCCGCGATCTGCATCCAGAATGGCGGCCGGAGCGTCACCCAGGACGAGGACTGCCTGTTCCTCAACGTCTGGGCGGCGCGCGAGTCGAGCGAGCCGCGGCCGGTGCTGTTCTGGATCCACGGCGGCGGTTACACGGGCGGCTCCGGGTCGACCGCCATCTACGACGGCGCGCCGCTCGCCGCGGATGGAGCGGTGGTGGTCACCATCAATTACCGCCTGAACGTCTTCGGTTTCCTCGCGCACCCGGCGCTGTCGGCCGAGTCGCCGCACGGCGCGTCCGGGAACTACGGCCTGCTGGACACGGTGGCGGCGCTCGAATGGGTCCGCGACAACATCGCGACGTTCGGCGGCGATCCCGGCCGGGTGACGATCTTCGGCGAGTCGGCCGGCGGCGGCGCGGTCATGTCGGTGATGCTCATGCCGCAGGCGGAGGGACTGTTCCACCGGGCCATCGCCCAGAGCAACTGGATCAACGGCTGGGACCGGCCGCTGGCCGAGGCGGCGCGCGGCTGGGAGGCGGCCGAGGAGCAGGGACTCCGGGTGGCCGCCGCGCTCGGTATCGCGGGGACCACCGACGAGGCGCTGGCCGCGATGCGCGCGGCGAGCGCCGCCGATGTGCTGGCAGCGTCGAACGCCGACGCGGGCAGCCCGTTCCTGCGGACCGGCAACGTCTGGGCCCCCAACGTCGACGGCTGGGTCATCCCGGACGACCCGCTGGCGATGTACCGCGCCGGCCGGCAGCACCAGGTGCCGCTCATCACCGGACTGAACGGCAATGAAGGCTCCCTGATGACGCGCAACATGGACGTTCCGGACGCCGCCGCATTCGAGGAACACGTCCGGTCGGTCTACCCGGAGTTGGCCGACGAGATGCTGGCGCACTACGACGCGTCCTCACCCGACGCCGCGCGGGCCGCCATCGACAAGGTGATCCACGACCTCTATTTCGCCGGGCCGGTGCGGGCACACGCCGAGTCGCAGGCCGCGGCCGGCGCGCCGACGTGGCTCTATCACTTCACCCGCGTGCCGCCGACGCCTTGGGGCGCCGATCTCGGATCGCACCACGCGGCGGAGCTGGTCTACGTCTTCGGCACGCTGACGCGGCGCGAGGAGGGCGGCGAGCGCCCGCTCGGTCTCACCCCGGTGGGCGACTACACCGACACCGACACCGGTCTTTCCGCCACGATGCGCGGCTACTGGGTGCAGTTCGCCGCCACCGGCAATCCGAACCGCGGCGGGCTGCCGCCGTGGCCGGTGTTCGATCCGGAGACCGATCGGCACCTGGAGTTGAGCTCGGTGATCACACCCGGCACGGGGGTCGATACCGAGGGCGCGGCGCTCTGGGAGGCGCTGGAGGCGAACCGTCGCGGCGGCGGGGAGTGAGTCAAGAGCGGGTCTGCACACGGAGAGACTCGCGCTCGCTGGCTTGGACTCGTCGAGACGGGGCCGGCAAGGTGAAGGAGGCGCTGACGACGACGTGCACACGATATCTGCAACGAAATCATTGCCAAAAAAAACATTGCCGCATATCATGATCGCATCTGTCTCGGTGCCTGGAAGACGTGAATGCGCAACATTACCGGGCCACCGGTTGTGGACGAGGACCTTTATGGACGCGAGTACGAACTGACTCGCCTCTGGGAAAAGCTGGAGCAGGGCGAACATGTTCTGATGCTCGCTCCCAGGCGGGTCGGCAAGACCAGCCTGATGCTGGAACTCCGCCGCGCGCCTCGCAGGAAGTGGGATGTCGTCTACGTTGACGTCGAAGGCGCCGCCGGCGCCGCGGACTGCGTGGCGGCCATTGTCGCCGCGCCGGCGGCCGATCCCAGGTATCGGAACCGCTTCGAGGCCATCCCGTTCTCGAACGCCGTCAAGGACGTCCTCGCGCGTCTGCAGTCCGTCAGCGTCGACGTCTTGCGTGTCGAACTGAAGGACGCAATCGGTCGCGAGTGGGAGCATGCCGCCGATCAGCTTCTGGCGCGCCTGACGAGTCTGCCGGACACCGGCGGCAATCTCCTGATCATCATCGATGAACTGCCGCTTCTGGTTTCCCGGTTGCTGCGGGCCGGTGAACGGAGGCACGAGGCGGAAATGCTGTTGTCCCGCCTCCGGCATTGGCGCCAGGCCCCGGCTCTACGCGACCGGATCCGCACGTTGATCGGCGGATCGATTGGTCTCGAAGGTATCCTCCGGCGCGTCGGCCTTTCCGGCTTGATCAACGACCTCGCACCGTTTCACGTGACGTCATGGAACAGAACTGTCGCCGTCGAGTTTCTCCGAGGCTTGGGGAGCCACTGCGATTTCCATCTCAGCGAGACATTCATCGCCCGGATGATGGACCTGTTGCAGGACCCCGTTCCATACCACGTACAGCTTTTCTTTTCGGCGCTTCGCGACGCCTGCCGCGGCGAGGCGTCCCGCGTTTCGCGGGAGATCATCGAACGATGTTTCGAGGAGCGGCTCGCCGGCGCCGGAGGGACGGCCCATCTGGATCACTACGCGGAACGTCTCGAGATCGCATTCGACGAGCAGGAACATGACCTCGCGCACGACATTCTGAGTCGTGCCTGCCGGCGCAAAGGGGGCGTGAGGCTCACCGCGCTCGGCGATATGCGCGGGCAGAGCGAACCGGCGGTTCAGTCAGTGCTGCGGGATCTGGAGGTCGACGGGTATCTGAGGCGCGCGGGCAGCCGGGTCGAGTTCCGCTCGAACCTTCTGCGGGTATGGTGGCGCAAACACCACGCACGGA
Source organism: Acidobacteriota bacterium (assembly GCA_009861545.1). Taxonomy (NCBI): domain Bacteria; kingdom Pseudomonadati; phylum Acidobacteriota; species Acidobacteriota bacterium. The sequence goes on from VXME01000077.1 coordinate 89,686, forward strand.
GCATCACGCCATGGTTCGCCGGCGGCTCTACAACCCAGCCCAACTGACTCCGGACGAGTTGAAGACGTCGTTCGTGGCACGCAAGGACACCCTTGCGGAAATGCTCCGTCTTCTCGGCGAGCAGATGCCGAACCGACCCTGCCAGCACGTCATGCTCCTCGGGCCGCGGGGTATGGGCAAGACCACCCTCGGTTTGCGTTTCCTGCACGCAATCCGCGAAACCCCCGACCTTGCCGCAAACTGGCAGCCGGTGCCATTCGACGAGGAGAGCTACGGGGTCGACACCCTGGCGGACTTCTGGATTACGGCCTTGCAACACCTGACCGGGGCCACCGGACAGCCGCGTTGGGCAAAGCGGGCGGCGGCGCTGGTCGAAGACGAGGAGGACGTGGAACGGATCGCAGCCTACGCTCTCGCAGCTTTGCTCGACTTTTGCCAGGCAACCAGGAAGCGGCTGGTCCTGTTCGTCGAGAGTCTGGATGTCGTGTTCGCCCAGATTCGAGACAAGCGCGACATGCACGCGTTACGCGCCACCCTGATCGAGCGGCCGGACATTCTGCTGATCGGGTCCGCCAACGCGGTCTTCGATGGCCTCGTGAGCCGTGGCGAGCCGTTCTACGAGTTCTTCCGAATCATCGCTCTCGATGGTCTCGGACTGGAAGATGCTCGACAAATACTGGCGGCGATTGCAGACAGCGAGGGTCGGCCGGAGGTGACGGATACCCTGCAACGCGACAGCGGCCGGCTGGAGACCATATGCCGGCTGACGGGCGGCAATCCGAGGCTCTTGGTGCTTGCCAGTCGAGTACTGATCGAATCACCGCTCGGACGTGCGTTCGAGGATCTGGAGCGGCTTGTCGACGAGCAGACGCCGTACTTCAAGGCCCGGATCGAGGCGCTGCCCTTTCAGGCTCGAAAGGTATTCCATTGTCTCGCGGACGGATGGGCGCCGATGCTGGCGAAGGAGGTGGCCCGCGCCGCGGGCCTGGGCTCGTCACACGCCAGCGCTCAGCTCAGGCAACTGGTGAACAGGGGCTATGCGAAAGAGATCTGGTTGCCGGGCGCAAGTCGGACGCGATACGAAGTCAGCGACCGGTTCTACAACATCTATTATCTGCTGCGCTTCTCGCGCACGGGGCGCGATCGTCTCGAACGACTCGTCGCCTTCCTGCACGACCTCTTCGGACCGGCCGGCATGCGCAAGATGTATCCGGCCGCGCTGGCAAGGCTGCGAACGGAGCGGGCAAGTACCGAAGAAGTCTCCGAATGGCTTGACGTTCTGGTTCACCACGTGGCTCGCGACCTGCACTACGAAGGACGTGACGAATGGCGCCGTGGGGCGGTGGATCTCGCCTTGAATCGTGTAGGTGCGGACTCGCCTGTCGTCGGTGAGATCGAGCGGGCGTTTGCTCTCGGGGACGCAGAGGCGATATGCAGGAAAATCATAGCGGACCGACCGGAGCACGCGGGAGCATGGGTATTACTGGGTATTGTATTGGTCCAGGATGAACGCATTGAAGACGGCATTGCCGCGTTTGAGCACGTACTGAAGGACGCCACCCCTGATGACCCACCGGAATCTCGTTCCATGGCTGCCGGAATCCTGGCATACAAGGGGTGGGCTCTTCATAAGCAAGATCGTCACGAAGAAGCGCTTGCCTCCTGCCAACGAGCGGCCAAGTACGTGCGTCCGGACGATCCCTTGATGCTACGCTATACGGCTGCCGTAGCCCTGAGACTCAGCGTGGCTGTTCTCCTGGAGTCCGATCGCCATAAGGAGGCCGTCGCTGTTCTGGCCCGGGCGGCGAGCTATTTTCGCGTGGACGATCCGGCAGCGCTGCGACATGAAGCGGTCAGGGTGCTATGGGCCAAGGGAGTCGCTCTTTCCCATCTGGAACAACATGAAGAGTCAATCGCGGTATGGCGTCAGGCGTCCGAGTACCTCAGATCGGACGACCCGGTCGAGTTGCGCCGTTCAGCTTCCACGTTGCTGGCCGTCGGGAGTCGCTGGTTGAATTTCCGTGGGAAGTTCGTTGCGGCGGAAGCTTGTTGCAGGCGGGCGACGGAGCTCGACCCGCTGCATGACGAATCATGGCGTGTCCTGGCGGAGGGGATTCTCTGGCAAGAGGATGAGCGTTTGCAGGAAAGCGAGGACTGCGCCCGCCGGGCGGTGGAACTGGCGCCGAACAAATCGAGGGCGTTGCACACGCTTGCCGACGTGCTGGCGCGCCGCGGAGAATGGACGCAGGCCCTGGATCAACTTGAACACGCTCTGCGCATCGGCGGCGATGACTTTCAGGAACAGAAATGGCCGGGCTTGACGGATTCGCTCATTCCGGCGGTTGCCGCCGGCCATGGACCGCGCGTCAGGCGGATAATGGAAAATGCCGGGTTGGTTGAGTCGATGGAGCCGCTCTGGCACGCGATCAGGGCGGAACTGGGCGAAGAACTCGAACCCTTACCCACGGAGATCATGGAAACAGTGATCGACATCAGACAGGAGATTGCATCTACTCCCGCGTCGCGTCCAGGCTGACCACCGGCTCGACACCGACCACCTCCGCGCTGTGGACCGCCCCGCGCGGCACGGCGAGGCAGTTGCCGGCTTCGAGCACGGCGTCGACGTCGCCCATGGTAGCTGACCCCCGCCGTCGCACTTGCCCTCGAACGCGACGCCCTCGGCACCGGCTCCATCGGCGACGCGAGGTCGAGATCGGCCAGCAGGAGTACAATCGCCAGCGTCCACCCCGGCGTGAGGCGGCAAACGAACACGTTTCCCACATCCGGTTGTGGCTGCTGTTCGAACCGTCTCCGTCCGCCGTGAGTAGCAAATCTTTGCGCTCGTGCTCCTGGCGCTGCGGTCACCGAGGCTGGTTATCGGATTGGCGCTCTTGGCGGTATGGTGCTGGGCGTAGTGATGCGGGTCATCCTCGTGGCTGCGGGGTTCCCGGTGCGGGGGGAGCCGGCTTCGCAGTCGGATTCTGGACCGGACGAACGCTCACCGCAGCAGCAGGAAGGTCGACAGCGGAAGACTGACGATCCGCGGGTCGTCCACCACGCCGGAGGCGTCCTGAGTGATCAGGATGCCGAAAGCGGCGTTGTTCACCGTCTTCTCGAGGAACGAACGAAGACCCGCGGTGTCGCGGTGGGGATCGATGCGTCGCTGATACTTGACCTCGACCGGTACGCGCAGGACGCCGACGGTCAGCACGAAATCCACCTCGCGATCGGCGCCGCGCTCGGGCCAGTGCGCGATGTCGAGCCCGGCGACCAGGGATGCGGCCGAGCCGAAGACGCTCTCGGCGAGGTGTCCGGCCTGTGTCGTCAGGTCCGGGCGCTCCGCGAGGGCGTCCGGTGCGAGCGGGACCTGTTCCTGCAGCCAGCATGCGCGTAGCGCGTGGTCGGCGAGGCACAGCTTGGGACCGCCGCGGTTCTTTCGCAGACGCACGTCCAGCGGCGGGACGAGCCTGACGAGGAGCGTGTCTGCCAACAGGTTGAGATAGCGCGTCACCCGCCGTCCGTCGACGGGCATGTTCAGCGACAGGCCGACCTGCTCGGCCAGCTCCGATATGGCGGGGGCGAGGCCCGCGTAACGGCAGGTCAGTTGAAGGAGGGCCTCCAGCAACCCGACGTCTCGTCGGCGGCCTCCGTTGGGAACATCGTGGCGGATCACCCTGCGAATCACGGTTTCCTGCAGGAGATCGGAAAGATCCGCCCAGTCGACGTTCTTCCGTTTGTGGACGATCGGGTAGCCCCCGCGTTCCGAGAAGTGCCGGAAGGCGTCCGTTCGGAAGCTTGAGTGCCGCAGGCCATGCTCGCGGAGGTCGGTCCAGAACGCCTTGTCGACGATGGCGCTCAGGCCGTTTGTGGGAAGAAACGGCTTCGGGGTCTCCAGTCCGTGCAGCGGACCGATCTCCGTCAGGGAGAAAACGCCGGCTTCGATAGTGCTGATCCGTCCGGCGAGGCTGTCGCGTCCCTGCTCGATGCGCAGGGCGGAACTGCCGGTGATCATGGTGCGCACGGAAGCGTTGTCCACGAGGAACTTCAATTGCACGTGCCAGCCGCTCACGACCTGCACCTCGTCGAAGAGGAGATGCGCCCATCGACCGGCGCGGGCCAGGCGGTTGAAGTGCGTTCCGGCGATGTGGTGCTCGAACCAGTCCGCGATGCGCAGGATCGGGTCCACGAGAGCCTGCAGCGACCCCAACTCGTCGAACTGCACGCGGAGGATCCTGTTCGGCGGGATGCCCTCGGCCAGTAGGTCCTCGATGATCTGGAGCTGCGCCGTGGTCTTGCCCACCTGACGGGGGCCGCGCACCGCGACGATGGGTGCAAGTTCCAGATTCAACCGGCGCCGGATCTGGCCGACGAGGTGGCGTCGCGGGCCGGGTTGCACCGGCGCGGGCTCGCCCGTCCACCAGGGGTTCTGGCGGCGCAGATCGGCGACCAGACCTGGAGGAAGCTCCGGGACAGGGAACACCGAACCGCTTTCGTTCATGGATCGGATCATGAAGCGGGACGTCGATGGTTGGGCGAGCCGCGGATCCGGACCGAGCGAATCCCGCTACTCCCGCGTCGCGTCCAGGCTGACCACCGGTTCGTCGCCGACCACCTCCGCGCTGTGGAGCGCGCCGCGCGGTACGGCGAGGCAGTCGCCCGCTTCGAGCACAACGTCGACCTCGCCCATCGTCATCCGGAACCGGCCGGAGACGACGGCGTCGATCTTGTCGATGCCGTGGGTGTGCGGCGGGAAGCGCGTGCCGGGCGGATAGACGTAGCGCGACACGGCGTAGCCGCGCGCCTCCAGCTTGCGCCGAAGGGCCTGCTCGGAGAGCGGCCCCTCGGCGGCGGCGTCCCAGTGCTCGACGCTCACAGCCCCGCCTGCTCCTTCACGTAGCGCGCCACCTGCTCGTGCGTCGCGAACCAGACGTCGCCTTTCGCCTTGATGTGGTCGACGAGCTCCTCGAGGATCACCATGCGCGAGCGGTGGCCGATGATGTGCGGATGCGTGGTCAGGAGGAACATCGTCCCTTCCTCGTAGGCCTTGTCGAACTCGTCGATGTAGACCTGCAGCAGCTCGCGGGGCGGCGTGTAGCTGTTGCCGCGCGGGTTCAGCAGCGGCGCGTCGTCGAGGATCCACTCCACCGGCAACTCGACGATGCCGGTCGGCTCACCGTTCTGCATGAGCTCGTAGGGGCGGTCGTCGGCCATCAGCGAGCTGTCGTAGAGGAATCCCATCCCGCGGATGATGTCGAGCGTGTTGGGGCTGAAGTTCCACGACGGGGCGCGGTAGCCGACGGGGCGGCTGCCGGTGACCTGCTCCAGGTAGTCGGTCGCGCGGATGACGAGGTCCCGTTCGGTCTCGGCGTCCAGCGCACTGTTCAGCTCGTGGATCCAGCCGTGCACCGCGAACTCGTGGCGCCCCGAGGCCTGGATGACATCGATCATGTCCGGCCGCAGCACCAGGCTGACCGCCGGGATGAAGAACGACGCCGGGATCTCGTGCCGGTCCATCAGGTCGACGACCCGCTGCAGGCCGACCCGCGCGCCGTACTCGCCCTGGGACATCGCGCCGATGGATGGATTGGCGTTGCGCCCGATCAGGATGGTGTCGTTGTCGACGTCGAACGAGATCATCACCGCCACGCGGGCGCCGTTCGGCCACGATTCCGGCTGCAGGCTGCGGCCGGCGCGGACGCGGTTGGCGATGGCCCGGATCTCGTCGAGGTCGAGGTAGATGCCCGGCTGATCGGTCTGGGCCCGCACGGCGTTCGTCAGCAGGCTGCTGCCGGCCAGCCAGCCCAAGGTAGTGGCGGCGGCGATGCTCGCGATGCGCTTCCAGGTCATGGTCACTGTCCCTCGTCGTCCGCGGTTTCCGCCGGCTCCGCCTCGTGCGGCTGGTCCTCGCTGATCGGCGGGTTGTCCACGTGCTCGCCGAAGAACGCGGCGTAGCGCCGCAGGCGATCCATCTGGTGCAGCGGCTCGACGATGCCGTGCCCCTCGCGCGGGAAGCGGACGAAGGTGACGTCCTTGCCGAGGTCCCGCAGCGCCCGGTAGAACTCGACCGACTGCTCCGGGGGCACCCGCGTGTCGCTGCCCCCGTGCATCAGGAGCACCGGGCTCTTCACGTCGGCCACGTAGGTCATGGGGGAGTGCTCGCGGTAGTTGTCGGTGGCGGTCCAGGGCGTCCCGCCGAAGAACGACGCCAGGTAGTCCTGGAGGTCGTTGGTGCTGTACATGCTGTAGAGGTTCGTCAGACCCGCTCCCGGCGAGACGGCCTTGAAGCGATCGGTCTGGGTGACGATCCAGGCCGACAGATACCCGCCGTAGCTCCAGCCGTAGCAGATGAGGCGATCAGGGGCGGCCCAGCCCATCTCGATGGCGTGATCCACACCGGTCATCACGTCGTCGTAGTCGGTGATGCCCCAGTTGTCGATGTTGGCGCTCACGAACGCCTGGCCGTAGTTGGTGCTGCCGCGGAAATTGGGCTGCAGGACGACGTAGCCGTTGCCCGCGAAGAACTGGGTCGTGGCGTTGAAGGCGGCCAGGGACGCGCCCGTGGGTCCGCCGTGCGGATTGACGATGAACGGATAGGCGACGCCTTCCTCGTAACCGACCGGCTTCGTCAGCACGCCCTCGACCGGGTCGCCGTCGCTGTTGGTCCAGCGGACGGTCTCCACCGTGCCGAGTTGCACGCCCTCATCCCGGAGCCAGGCGTTCGCGTCGGTCAGGCGGACGGGCTCGCCGCCGGCGGTGGCGGTGTAGATCTCCGAAGGCCGGTCGGGGCTGGTATGGACCCACGCCCAGCGCGTTCCGTCGTCGGAGAGCGACCAGGCGCTGTTGCGCCCGCCCGGCGCCGACGCGGTGATCACCGCACCCGACTCGACGCTCACCCGGAACAGGCCGTTGGAGGTGCCCTCGCCGGTCGGCCAGAAGACGTACCGCCCGTTCGCCGACCAGATGGGGACCGAGAAGTTCCGGTCGACGTCCTCCAGGAGCACACGCGGCTCGCCGCCGCCGGCCGGGGCCAGGTACAGCTTGTCGTGCAGCGTGTTGCTCGAAGCGGCGGCGTTCGAGGCGAACGCGATGGTCCGGCCGTCGGGAGACCACCGCGGCGACGTGTCGCTCCCGCCGTTCTCGTGGAGCAGGCGCCGCTCGCCGGTCTCCACGTCGACTACCCACAGGTCGCTGCGCCAGGCGTCGTTGGCCGTCGGATTGGGGCGGGTCTCGAACGCCACCTGCCGCGAGTCGGGCGACCAGTCGGGATTCCGGACCGTGAAGTCGCCCTCGGTGAGCCGCCGCGTCTCGGAAGTGTCCAGATCGTGCAGCCAGAGATGTGTCATCCGGTGCAGTGCGTCGACCACCTCGGCGTCGCCCTGTTCTCTCCTGCGCTTCTCTTCCTCCTCGGGGAGCGGGTCGCGCGCCGTGAACAGCAGCGCCGAGCCGTCGGGCGCGAACGAGAACGAGCCCACGGATTCGTCGTGCCCGGTCACCTGCCACGCCTCGCCGCCGTCGGCGTACAGGAAGTGCACCTGCGTCTTCGCGTCCGATTCCTCGCCGCGTGCGGCCAGGAAGGCGATGATCCCGCCGTCGGGCGACCACGCCGGCGCGGTGGCGTTCTGCGGACCGCGCGTGAGCTGCCGGTTGCCGGTCCCGTCGACGCGGACGCGCCACAGGTGGGTGACCGCGGCCAGGTCGTCGGCGTCCATGTCGCGCGTCCTGAGCGTGTAGGCGACCCACTCGCCGTCGGGCGACAGCTCGGGGGACCCGACCTGGTTTATGCGCAGGGTGTCGCGGGCGGAGAGGACGCGGGGCCCGGCTTCCTCCTGCGCCAGGGCCGGGCTCCCGCAGACGACGAGCGTCACGCCCGCGGCGACGATGACAAGGGGTATCCGTTGACTTCGCATGTCATTCCTTCCGTTGCCGCAACACCCACCAGCTCGAGAACCCGGCCAGGATGAGCAGGCCCGCATACCAGGTGGTGCTGACGATCGCGATCGTCAGGTAGATCATCCAACCGAACGCATAGGCAGGCCAGCTATCCGGGAACCACACGATGGCGGTTGAGCCTGTGGCAACCGCCCCCGCGACGACGGCAAACGTCTTCACCGGTCCCCCACCGGATCGGAGACCACGGCGGGTCTCCGTCCGGCTCCCTGGGTGGTGTCCTCTATATCGGGTGCTGGATCTGCAGCACCTCGTAGATCCGCACCACCGCGCGCGGGTCCGCGCTTCGCGCGCGCGCGCCGTAGGCGTCCTGGTGCGCGCTGAGGTCGATGCGTGCGGCGGCCTCGTGTGCCGGCACCCCTTCCGCGCGCAGCTTCGACGCCTGCGCCCAGAGGTCGCGCAGATAAGCCTGCAGGTCGTCGATCTGGCTGCGGTCGCGGAGCGGTGCGCCGTGGCCCGGCACGATGATGTCGAAGTCGAGCGCCTTCAGCCCGTCGAGGCTCGCCGGCCACTCGTTTACGAACCCGTCTCCCATGTACGGCAGGCCGTTGGCGCCGGGGCTGCCGACGAAGAAGTCGCCGGTGAAGACGATGCGCTCTTCCGGCAGGAAGACGATGGTGTCGCCGCCGGTGTGACCGCGGCCGACGAAGTGGAGCTGCACCTCGCGCCCGCCCTTCACCAGGGTCATCGTGTCGTTGTAGGTGACGTTCGGGGCCTTGACGACCGTCTCCTGGATCGCGTTGTAGTGCGCCTTGCGGATGCGCAGGTCCGTCTCCAGTCTGGTGCGCTCGGCCGCGTCGGTCGCTACGGCGAGTTGCGCCTCGATCTGTTCGATCTGGCCCGGGATGGCGGCCGAGAACGATCGGTTGGTGCGCTGGTTCAGCGGGTCTGCCAGGTGCTGCGAGCGCGTGTAGTCGTGTCCGACGATCTCCACGTCGTCGCCGAAGAGCTGGTTCCCGTGCGAGTGGTCGAAGTGGAAGTGCGTGTTGAACACGTACCGGATCGGCTTGTCGGTCACCTCCGACTTGATCTCCGCGATCAGCTTGCGGGCCGCCGCCGGCGTGACGGTGGTGTCGACGAGCATCGCGTGGTCGTCGTTGACGATTACCAGCGAGTTGCTCATCGTCGTCATCGCGCCGGTGCCGGTCGCGAAGAAGACGCCGTCGCCGATCTCCTCGAACCGCCAGGCCGCCGCGCCGTCGGTCGGATCCGTCTCCTGGGCCGCCACCAGCAGACCGGTCGTGAGCAATGTCGCCGCGAGAACCGCGGCCCGCGCCGTGCTGCGTCGTGTCTTGAACATGTCGTGCGTTCCTCTTCTTTCGTTTCCTTCAATCCTTCGGTTTCGCTGTCGCATGCGTTCACCGTGCCGTCGGTGGCGCAAGGGTTCTCAGTCGGCGGTCGCCCTGCCCGCGATCTCCGGGTGATGGTGCTCGACGTACAGGAAGCCGTGGTACACGCCGGTGCGGTGCGCGCGCCGCGCCTGATCCCGCACGTGAATCGTGAGTGTCCGCGGGGCCTTCGCCTCGTAGCAGTTGCCCCGGCGCGCGGTGGCGAGATGCTGAAAGAGCATTCGCTGCTCGGGAGCTCTGCGAAACCTCTCCCGTTCCGCTGAACCGACGTCCGTGTAGGCGCCGCCGAACCACTGGTCGATCGGGCTCGGACGGTGGTCCACACGGCGCAGGTAGCGTCGGTCGACCGAAGCCATCTCGCGCTCCAGGGCTGCCGCGACGCGGGCGGTCTGCACGCAGGTGCCGAGCGTGCACTCGGCGTGATCATCGCGTGTCTGGACGCGGTGGGCGATCGGCATCAGCAACTGCGTCTGCAACTCGCGGAGGGCGGCGGTCGGCTCGCCGAAGTACGCCAGTCCGTAGGCGGCCTGGACCACGTAGCAGTCGTTCGGATGCAGCGTCGCCACCTCGACCGAGGGCTCGTCGACCGGCAGGACCCAGTAGTACGTGTCGGGAGCGGCGCGTGGTGCCTGCTGCGCCGCCGGGGCCGGACCTGCCAGGCATCCGACGGCCACGGCCCCCGCCGCGAACACCGCGCGCCCCAAGCGGTCCATCAACGCATTCTAGCCCGACAATCGTCGCCACCGGCTCCTCTTGCCGCCCAACCGGGCCTGTCCAGGCGTCTGCACCGCTTCTGCGGCCCAGAAGCCTGGCCCGACAATCGTCGCCACCGGCTCCTCTTGCCGCCCAACCGGGCCTGCCCAGGCGTCTGCGGCGCGGACGCGAGGCGCCGAAGTTACAGAGAATTCACGTGAAGATGCTTGGGGCCATGTAACTTTGGGTTAAGATGGTTAGTTGGGCAGGGACCGATCAGCCCTGCCTGTACGGCAAGAGGAGGAAACGATGCCGACACGACGACAGACGAACGGGGCGACTCTCGCCCGTAATGCCCACCCGCGGCTGCGGCTCTCCGCCGCGCCGCTTCGCCAGCACTCCCACGCGTCTCTTCGACGCGCGACCGACGCCGGACGGTCACTGGACCTGCGGACCGTCTACCGGCAGTTCGTGCGACGTCTCTGGTTCGCGGCCTCGTAGCCGGCCACCCAAGCCGCAGCGCATGCGCTCCGCCGGAACCGGGCGACATCCGTCCTCGGATGTCATCCGCCCGGCGGTAGGGACCGCCGCCCGTCGAATTTTTCAAATTCGCCTCGCCCGCGGCCGCGTGTTACCATGCAGGAAGTCGCATTGGGGAGCGTTCGCCCGGGTCAGCGTTTTCGTGGTACCCTAACGGAGGTGATGCCTATGGAAACAACAACACGCACGGAAGCTCCTAAGTCGGCGTCGGCTAACCGATGGACTTTCAGCCTGGACTTGTCACGAAGACTCGATGTCACTTGTGAAACTGCCAGGGCGCTGCCCAATGCGACTAGCGACGGCCCCAAACCCAAGACAAAGGCCACCCGCCGAAATTCATCTCTCATCAGCGGTGAAGTACTCAATGACTTGTTTTGCCTTGAACGCGTTGGGCTTTGGAGGAGGTGGGCGATGGCGAAGATAAGTGGTGATTAATATGAAGTTCAGGTCACTGGTAGTGGCGAAAAATGTTTCTCTGAGCCTCATACGTACATATCAGTATGAGACTAGACTGACCCATCGGGCTGCGAAGGAATTGGCCTTACACGTTCTTTGCCTGACGGGCAGCGAGCTTGCTCGAATGGTTGGAATCAAGATGAAGTTTTGACGCCCTCCCCTCCCCCGTGGTAGGCTTTCGTTCGCCAAGCATCGAGAAGGGAGAAGGGGGAGGAATGAGTAGAACAAGAATTGCTGAGACGGTTGTCGCGATGTTGGTTACACAAGCTATTATGGCGACGGTTAATCAAGTTACGCCTGTGCTTACGTTTGAAGTGTTCACTGGGGTAACTGTGGTGGTTGCTGTGCTGGTACTTGTGGCGACTATTATTCGTGAAGCGATTGCCAGTCGTGAGCGAACCTACGTGCACGGTGCCTTACCTTTTCGGGAATTACCCGCGGTCGATACCCCGCGAGCGTACGTGAAAGTCAATCTTTGGCTTTTTATGCCAACCCTAGATGGACTAACCGATATTGAAGTCGAGGACACAGTGAAAGGCCAGGTGGGAAAGTGGGGTATGGCTGGGGGTGTAGTATGGAACATCACCAGACGGGAGCCAGGTATCGAGCTTACCATACATAGGATAAAATCAAGGGAAGAAGAAGGAGGGGAAGACCCGAAGCATAGAAGTCTATTCTGTTATTTCGCTGCGGAGAATGCCGGCGAGGCGTTACTGTGTCGGAAGGGGGACGAGGTGGTTTTTGTTGGGCGGGTGAAGGCGGCAAAGGCAAGCTGGACGAGCCTCGGCAAGTGTGAGTTGGTGCTACACTCGCCGGCGGCGCCGGCTGAAGGTTAGGGAGCAAGCGAAATGGCTAATGGTACCGTTGCGTGGGGTGGTTACGTTTTTCATGTTTGTGATTATGACACTGACTGGAAAGACGCTCCGGGTGTCTACATTTTTACCGGAGTGAATCAAAAGAACAATTGGATTCCTGTATACATTGGTGAAACAGGGTCGTTCAGTGACCGCATGGCGGGACATGAGAGATGGGAGCAGGCTCGACGCCTTGGGGCCACTCACGTCCATGCTCGGGTCGTGCAAGGGGATAGGCAGGTAAGGGTAGGGATTCAGGACGAATTGGTTCAGGCATATAGCCCTCCTCTGAATAGATAGAGGACGAACCGCCCGAAAACCACACACCTACTCACCGACCTGGAAAGGTTGGGTCGTGCTACACTTGGAGTTGAGTGGAAGGTGGCGGGTAGACTTCTTTCCTACCTGAGTTTGCCCTTGTTGTTCGGGGTTCCACCGTTCACCCTCTTCCGCGCGCACGCATGAGCCGGAAATTCGAATTTCGGCGGGCGGCGGTTTCCGGTACGGCCCAGTAGTGTCCCAGGAATTACTCCAATAGATTCAATAGGTTACCGGGACCTCC
>VXME01000078.1 GCA_009861545.1 Acidobacteriota bacterium
GGGTCGTCGTGGTCACCGACCTGCAGGCGAGCGGTTGGCCCGAAGACGCCCGGGCGGCGATCCCGGAGGGGGTGAGCGTGGAGGTCGCCGCCGTGGCGCCGGTGGAGCGCAATCTGGCCGTGACCGCCGTCGGCGCGGACGCGGAGGAGCTTGGCGTCACCATTCTGAACACGGGATCTGCGCCGGCCGAGTCCGAAGCGACACTTGAGGTCGACGGTCGCGAGGTCGGGCGGCGGCCGGTGACGTTGCTGCCCGGTGGGAACGAGGTGCGCTGGGAGCTGCCCGCGACCGAGAGCCGGGTCGCGGCGGTCAGCGTGACGGACCGGTACGGGTACCGGTGGGACGATACCCGCTACGCGTTGCTCGATGGGGCGACTCCGGCCGGCGTGCGGGTCGTCGTCAACGGCGGGACGCTCGACGCGGGGGCGTTCTATCTGGCCCAGGCGCTCGCCGTCGCGCCGGCATCCCGGCCGTTCGAGGTCACGCCGCTAGCCCCTGGTGCGCTGCCCGCGTCGCTCCCGTCGGCCGGGGAGGCGGGAGACGTGATCGTGGTCACCGGTACGGACGGCCTGAGCCGTTCGGGGCGGATACGCATCGCCGCGTTCGTCGAGAATGGCGGCGGTCTGCTCCTGGTGGTCGGGCCGGGGATCGATCCGCGCCTGGTCCGCGACCTGCTCGGCGAATCGGTCGATCTCGGCGTCGAGATGCCGGTGGGGGCCGTTCCGGACGGCGCCGGCCGCCGGCTCGCCGTCATGGATCCGCGGCATCCGGTGTTTCGGCCGTTCGGGGACCTCGTTGCGACGCTGGGACGCGTGCGATTCACGCGCATGGCTCCCATCCTCCTTTCCGGGCCTGCGGACGTCCCGGCTGGCGCCGACCGCTCCCCGCGCGTTCTGGCCCGCTTCGATCAGGGCGACCCGGCGCTGATCGAGTACGGCCGCGGAGACGGTCGCGCGCTGGTCCTTGCCTCCGACCTCGGCATGGAATGGAACGACTTTCCGCGCCATCCGGGCTTCGTGCCCTTCGTGCAGGAGATCGTCCGCTATCTGGCCGGTCCGCCGCCGGCGCCGCGCGATCTGCTTCCAAGTGAAGTCCCCGGCGGCATGTCGCGTCTGCCGGGCGTGGCGACGGATCCTGCCTCCGGGCGCCGCGTCGCCGTCAACGTGGATCCCCGCGAGTCCGAACCCCGGCCCCTGACGCCCGATGGATTCCTGGCGCGTCTCGGCGCCGCGCCCACCGGCGCGTCCGGCGCGCTTCCGCTGGCCGACGGCGCGGCGCGCGAGGCCGAGCAGTCGCTCTGGTGGTACGTCGTCCTGGCGGCGGCGGTCCTGCTGGTCGGCGAAGCCTGGCTCGGGCGGACCATGGCCTGAGCCGGGTTCTTTCCGTCACGGGAGCTGGAATGGGGAGCGATCGGCACGGCTATAATCGGGGCGTGATCAGGGGCCGCTCCGCGAGCGCGTCGAGCCTGGCCGAGATCGCTGCGCTGCTGGGATCGGTGCGCCGGCGGTGGATGGCGGCGCGCGTCATGCGCGCGGTGGCTCGTGCTGCTTCCGCGGCCTTGCTGGCGCTGGCCCTGGTCCTCGGCGTCGACCGCCTGCTCGCGCCGTCCGACCTCGTCCTGGCGGTGCTCGCCGCCTGCGCGGCGGGCGCGGCCGCCGCTTTCTCCGTGCGGACCCTCTGGCCCCTGCGGCGCGGCCCTTCGGACGGCCGGGTGGCGCGCTATGTCGAAGAGCGGTGTTCCGAGTTGCAGGACCGCCTGGCCAGCGCCATCGATCTCGGCGAGACCCCGTCGTCCTTCGGCGGTCGGGTGCTGGACGATGCGGCGCGCCTTGCGCGCGGCGTCGATCCCGACCGTGTGGTTGCCGCACGGACGGTTCGGCGGGCTGTCGCCGGCGGAGTCGGCGCCACGGCGGCGCTGGCGACCCTGCTGCTTCTCGGCGCCGATGCGGTGGAGCGGATCGCCCGCAGCGCGTGGCTTTACGCGGCGCCGTTCGGCGCGACGCTGACCGTCGAGCCGGGAGAGGCGCGACTGGCCGCGGGCGAGCCCCTGGAAGTGCGGGCGCGTCTCTCCGACACGCCGGGAGCCTTCGGACGATCGGCTCCGCGGGTGAACGTCATCGACGGCGACGGCGGGCGCACTACCCTCGACATGCAACCCCGCGGCGACGGATACGCGGCCACGCTGCCGCCCGCGGCCCGGAGCTTCACCTACCGTGTCACCGCCGCGACGCTCGAATCCGAGCTCTACCCGGTCACTGTCCTGCAGGCGCCTCGGGTGGAGCGAATCGACGTCGCGTACGCCTACCCTGCGTTCACGGGACTCGCTCCCCGCGTCGAGGTCGACAGCGGTGACGTGTTCGCACCGGACGGCACGGTCGTGACGCTCACGGTGCATGCCGACAAGCCGGTCCGCGAGGGCTCGCTGCGGTTGGCGGCAGGCGGTGTTCTGCCGTTGCGCAGCGCGGCGCCGGCGTCGTTGTCGGCGTCGTTCGAGGTGACCCGCGACGATGCCTACCACGTGGTGCTCCTGGACGCGGACGGCCTGTCGAACCGGGGCGCCGTCGAGTATGTCATTCGCGCTCTGACGGACGCCGCTCCGCTCGTCGAGGTCCGCCGACCCGGCGGCGATCGCGAGATCACGCCGCTCGAGGAGGTGGTGATCGAAGCGGTCGCCGAGGACGATTTCGCGCTCGCCCGGTTCGATCTCGTGTACGCCGTCGCCGGGGGCGCCGAGCGCATCGTCGATCTGCTCGGGGACGAGCCGGCGGCCCGCGGGACCGGCGCGCACACCCTCTACGCCGAGGACCTCAACGTCTCGCCCGGCGATGTCGTCAGCTACTACCTGCGGGCGGGCGACGCCAACCCGGCGCGCGTTCGCGAGACCCGGAGCGACATCTACTTCCTGGAGGTGAGGCCGTTCGAGCGGGAGTTCGAGGATGCGCCGAGCCAGTCGTCGCTGTCCATGGACGCCGGCACGGTGGGGCAGCTCGCCGCCGTGCAGAAGGAGATCATCGCTGCGACCTGGAGGCTGGACGGCCGGACCGATCTGGCGGCGGACGACGGCGATCTTCTGGCGGTGGCGAACGCGCAGGCGGAGTTGCGCCAGACCACGCTCGGGGCCGCGGCCCGGATGGTGCAGCGGCGCGATGCGCGGGCCGAGCGGCGGGCGCTGGCCGCCGCGGTGGACGCGATGGCGCGCGCGGAGGAGGCGTTGCGCGCGGCCTCGACCGGTGCGGCCCTGCCCTTCGAGATGGAGGCGCTGGCGTCGCTTCTGCGTGCGCAGGCGGCGATCCGCCGCACACGAGTCTCGCGCGGCGGCAACGGCCGGTCGACGGCGTGGCAGCCGCAGGAAGACCTGTCGGCGCTCTTCGACCGCGACCTGCGCCGCGAGCAGGAGACCAACTACGAGAACCGGACCTCCTCGCCGCCGGCCGAATCGAGCGCCGAGAGCGACGCGTTGCGCCGCGTGCGGGAGCTGGCGGAACGTCAGGCCGCGCTGGGCCGTGCGCAGGATGACCTGGAGCGGCGGCGTGATGCGCTCGGCGAGGAGGAGGCGGCGCGTGTCCTCGCCCGACTCACGCGGGAGCAGGAGGAGCTGAGGGAACGGACGGAAGCGCTCGAGCAGGAGATCGACGCGCGCTCGGCGAGGAGCGGTTCGCGCCGCTCCACGACCTCGTCGGAATCGTCCGACTTGTCGGGGTCGTCCGCGTCCGGTTCTTCGACACCGTCCGCGTCGGTCGGGTCGCTCGGATCGTCCGCGTCCTCCGAATCGAACAATCGGGGCGCACGCGCAGCCGGCGAGCCGATGCGGCGGGCGCTGGCCGAGTTGCAGCGCGGCGACGTGGCCGAGGCGGCCGAGCAGGGACGCCGGGCGCTCGACAGACTGCGCGACCTCGAACGGGAGTTGGCCGCCGCGAGCGGTGACGCGGCGTCCGACGACGGCCGGCGACTCGCGGAGGAACTCGAGGCGGCCGAGGAGGTGCGGCAGAGCCTGGCGGTGCTGGAGGCGCGTCTGGCGCGCCTCGGCACGGAGCCGGCGCAGGCCGGCGAAGCAGGATCCGATCCGGCCGGTCGTTCCCCGGAACCGGCAGACGGGGCCGGGCGCGAGCCGGCGGCCATCCGGGAAGCCGCGCAGGAGTTGCTTCGCCGGCTGGAGCGGCTGCCCGGCCTGGCCGAAGCACTCCGGACGGCCCGGCCCGGGGTTCTCGAGGATCTGGCCCGCTGGGCGGGGCAGCGTCCCGACGGCGGTGGGCCCGCATTGCAGGCCTCCGGGCAGGACTTCGCGGCGTGGGAGAGTCTGCGCGGCGGCGTCCGGCGCGCGATTGAGGCCTTCGAGGCGGAACGCACGCGGGCGTTGCAGGCAGCCAGGACCGAGGGGCGTCTGGACGTCGGTGCTCGTGAGGCGGCGCCGGAGGGCTACCGCGCGCTCGTCGACCGCTACTACCGCGCACTCGCCGACCAGCCGCCGCCAACCCGGCGGGAACCCGGATAGGACGCTGACCCCGTGCAGATCGGCGTGCCGATTCCCGGGTGGGGCGTTGCGGCCGCGGTGCTGGCGGCGGTGGTCGCCGCGTGGTGGGTCTATGCCCGGCCGCCCGTCGATCTGACCCTGCCCCAGCGAGTGCTTCTGACGGCCTTGCGCCTGTGCGCTCTCCTTGTCGTGCTGCTTCTGCTGTTGCGGCCGCTCCGCACAGAGCCCGCCCCGCCCGGCGACGGCGTCGTGGCCATTCTGGTCGATCACTCGCGCAGCATGGCCATTCCGGATGCCGGCGGCGGCCCGCGAATCGATCACGCCCGAGAGCTCGTCCGGGATCGTCTGCTCCCCGCGCTGGGCGAAGCGTTCGACGTGGAGGTGCTGGGGTTCGGCGAGACGCTGGCCCCGGTCGACGTAGGGGCGCTCGTGGCCGGTGCGTCGCGGTCGGATCTGGCCGGCGCCCTCGACGCCGTTCCGACCCGGCTCGGCGGGCGGGCCATCGCGGGCGTCGTCGTCGTTTCCGACGGCGTTGCCACCGGGCGGAACGACGTGGCCGCGGTTGCCGCACGGCTGCCGGCGCCGGTCTACACGCTGGGCGTCGGCGACCCGTTGCCCGGGCCGGACCGGGAGGTCACCGCACTGGAGTCCGGGCAGCCGGTCGGGGCCGGCTCGGTGGTCGATGTGATGGCGACCATCGTGAGCCGCGGGTTGGAGGACGCGCCCTTCGACGTCCGACTGAGCGCCGGCGGGCGTCTGGTGGACATGCGCCGGGTGCGGCCGGCGCGGGACGGGGCGCCGACCGTGGCCGTGTTCCGGGTGGCGCCCGATCCGGTGCTGGCGACCGTGTACACGGTGGAGGTGCCGGTCGACGCGGCGGAGCTGGTGTCCGGGAACAACCGCCGGCAGGTCCTGGTGCGACCGCCCGAGAGGCCGCGCCGCCTGCTGCTCGTCGAGGGATCGCCCGGTTACGAACACAGCTTCCTCAAGCGCGCGTGGTTGGCCGATCCAGGCATCACTTTCGATGCCGTGGTGCGCAAGGGGCAGAACGAGCAGGGAGAGCAGACCTTCTACGTGCAGGGAGACCCGGCGCGGACCGCCGCGCTCGCCGCCGGCTACCCGCGGACGCGCGCGGCGTTGTTCCGGTACGACGGCGTGGTGCTCGCCAACCTGGAGGCGGAGTTCTTTCGACCGGAACAACTCGACATGACGGCGGAGTTCGTTGCGGAGCGCGGCGGCGGCCTGCTGCTGTTCGGTCCGGCCAGCTTGCGCCGGCGAGGCTATCTCGGCTCCTCTCTCGAGCCGGTGCTCCCCGCGCGGCTCGTGGACCGGTTGGGTCTGACCGACGCGGGCCGCGATGAGGACGGTGCGGACCGGCTCGCGCCGACCAGGGCGGGCCTCGCCCACTCCATGCTGCGCCTCGGGGCGACCATCGAGGAGACCGAGGACCGGTGGAGAGCGGCGCCGGCGCTGGTCGGCAGCGTGCGTATCGGTCCCGTGCGTCCGGGTGCCGCCGTGCTCGCGCTGACCGCATCCGAGACCGGTTCCGCACGGCCGCTCGTCGTCGTCCAGCGCTATGGCGCCGGCCGGTCGATGATCCTGGCGGGGCGCGCCACGTGGCGCTGGCGGATGCAGCTTCCCGCGGAGGACCGGACGTACGAGCGATTCTGGGGGCAGGCGGCGCGCTGGCTGACGGCCGGCGCCGTCGATTCGATCGCGGTGACCACGCGCGGCGGGGACGCGGCAGGCGATTCCCTGCGCGTGGACGTCTCGGTGCGCGACGACGAGTTCCGGTCCGTGGACGGGGCCGCCGCGCGCGTGAGCGTGCGGGGTCCCGCCGGAGAGCCGCGACTGGAGGAAGCGCCGGCGGTCGCGCGCGGCGCGGGAGACTACGGTGTCTCCACGCCCCCATTGTCGGCCGGTGTGCACCGCATCGACGTGGCCGTCTCTCGCGACGGGGACGCACTGGGCAGCCGGCGCGACTGGGTGCTGGTGGGCGGCGCCGATCCGGAACTGGAGGATCCGTGGCTGAACGCGGATCTGCTGCGGCGGGCCGCCGAGGCCGGCGGGGGTGTCCACCTGGAAGCGGACCGGCTCGACGACCTGCCCGATCGGCTGCGGGCCGCGGCCCCGACGGCTGAGCGGACCGTCACGCGCGAAGTCTGGCATCATTCAGTGGTGTTCATCTCACTGGTCCTGCTGCTCGCCGTGGAGTGGTCGCTGCGTCGCCTGTGGGGTATGCGATGATCGGACGCAGGTGGCGGGCGGGCGTCGCGGCGTTGTTGCTGCTGGCGGTGCGCGGTCCGGCTGAAGCCCGCGACTCCTTCACGCTCATCGTATCCGGTGCGTCGGGAGGCCCGGAGTACGCCGAGCGCTACGACCGCTGGCGGACCGGCCTCGTCGCGGCCCTGCGCGCCCAGCCGGGGTTTCGCGACGACCGCCTGCTGCTGCTCGCGGAGACCGCAGGCGCCGGCGTCGGCTGCGCGTCGCGCGAGGGCGTGCAGGATGCCATCCGGGAGCTCGCCGGGCGCATGGACGGGCAGTCCGTGTTGTTCGTGCTCCTCCTCGGCCACGGGACCTTCGACGGGCAGGACGCCAAGTTCAACCTCGTCGGACCGGATCTGACCGCCGCGCAGTGGGCCGCCCTGGTGGAGCCGCTGCCCGGGCGGCTGGTCTTCGTCAACACCTCGGCGGCCAGCGCACCCTTCCTCGCTTCGCTGGCGAAGGGCGGTCGTATCGTGATCACGGCGACCGAGTCGCCCGTCCAGCGCTACGCGACGGTGTTTCCCGAGTTTCTCATCCGGGCGTTCGTCGGCGCCGCCGGCGACGTCGACCGCAATGGCCGCGTCTCCGTGTGGGAGGCCTTCGTCTACGCGAGCGCCGGGGTGCGGCGCTGGTACCAGGAGCGCGGACGGCTCGCGACCGAGCGTGCGCTCCTCGACGACACCGGCGACGGATTCGGGATCGAGGCCGGCGAAGTGGAGGACGGCCCGCGCGCCGGCTTGTCGGCCGCGGCGTACGTAGGCGCCGGCGTGGATGACGTCGCGACGGCCCAGGGCGGGGAGATGGACCGCCTGGCGGCTCGCCGCGCGGCGCTGGAGGTCGAGATAGAGGAACTGCGCGCGACCCGGGCGACTCTGGCCCCCGCGCGTTACGCAGCCGAGCTGGAGCGCCTCCTTCTGGAGCTCGCGCGGGTTTCGCGGGACATGCGCCTTCTCGACGGCGGGCGCTGAACGAAACGGACGGTACGCATGATTTGTGACACCTGCGGGCAGGAAATCGCCGACAACGCGCTCATCTGCTACAAGTGCGGCGCCGCGACCACCGCGCGCGAACGTGAGCCGGCGTCGGTCGACGATCCCGCCCGGCGCCGCTGGTCCGCCCTGTTCCTCGCGGTCGTGTTCCTGGGCGTGATTCTCTTCTTCGTCGGCGAGCTCGTGCGCGGCCGGCCGCCGGCGCCCCTCGTCTGGCTGATGCTGGCCTGCGCCGGGGGATTGCTGGCATGGCGGCTGCGGCTCGGCTGAGGCGCCGCGGGTCCGTTCGTGACCGGATGACGCGCGTATGGAAGACGCCCGACTCGAACTGACCGGCGCGGCGCAACGGCGAGTGCGCATCGACAAGGTTCCTTTTCTGCTCGGTCGTCGTGCCGAGAGCGACCTCGTGCTGCCGTATGCCGAGGTGTCCCGAGATCACGCGGAGATCGTCGAGGACGGTGCCGGCTACGCGCTCCGCGACCGTGGTTCACGCTACGGCACGTTTCTCAACGACGAGCCGGTGACCGAGCGGACGCTGGCCGACGGCGATCGGATCCGGCTCGGCCGCAGCGGGGGCGCCGAGCTCGTCTTCCGCCTGGCGGGTGCGACGGCGCCGGCGACCGCCCGCAACGCAGCCGAGGGATTCGCCGCGGCAACCGATCTGCGGCAGGTGGCGGTGTTGCTGGAGGGACTTCGCGCACTGAGCTCCGCACGCGTCCTGGACGACGTGCTGGTGCTGGTCATGGACTCGGCCATCGCGGTGAGCGGCGCCGAGCGCGGGTTCATCATGCTCGCGAACGGGGACGGCGCGCTGGAGCTGAAGCTGGCGCGGGCACGGGGCCGGCGGACCCTGCCCGGCAGCGGCTTCGAAACCAGCCGCAAGATCCCCGAGGAGGTCTTCCGCACGGGCCGGACGCGGATCGAGGCCGATCTGCTGGACGGCGACCTCGCCAATGTGCACGTCGGGACGGTGGCGCTGGGAATACGGCACGTGCTCTGCGTGCCGCTCCGCTTGATGCGGTTCTCGGACGCGGCGGACGCCGCGCCGGCCGGGGGGGAGCGGCAACAGCGGATCGGCGTGCTGTACCTCGACAGCCGCGACAAGGCGAAGCTGCTTTCGCCGGGCACGGAGGGAGCTCTCGAAACCCTGGCCAACGAGGCGGCGGTCGCGATTCAGAACGCCGAGCTGTACCGTGCCGCGCTCGAGAACGCGAAGCTGGAGCGCGAGCTGCAGACGGCGGCGGAGATCCAGCAGGCGCTGTTGCCGAAGCGGCAGCGGTCCGGCGGGTTCTTCGAGGCGGCGGCCGCTACGCTGCCGTGCCGGTCCATCGGCGGCGACTTCTTCGACTATATCGATCGGCCCGACGGAGCGCTCGCCTTCGCCCTCGGCGACGTTGCCGGCAAGGGGCCGCCCGCGGCGCTGCTTGCCGCCTTGATGCAGGGTTCGCTCGCGGCCGAGGGCTGCGTCGGGGCGGGACCCGCGGCGACGATGACCACGGTGAACACCGCCCTCGTCCGCCGCGGCGTTCAGGGACGCTTCGTGACGCTCTTCTACGCGGTGCTGCACCCCGACGGCAGGCTGGTCTACTGCAACGCGGGGCACAACGCGCCGGTGCTGGTGACGGCGAGCGGCGTCTCGCGCCTCGACACCGGCGGGATGGTGGTCGGTCTCTTCGACGGCGTCCCGTTCGAGGAGGGAACGGCGGTCCTGCAGCCGGCCGACTACGTCGTGCTCTTCAGCGACGGGGTCTCGGAGGCGATGAACGGCGACGAAGAGGAGTACGGCGACGACCGGCTCCTCGAGTGCCTGGCCGACACGACCGGTTCCGCGTGCGAGCCCCGCCTGCAGGAGATCCTGGCCAGCGTGGAGCGGTTCACCGCCGGTGCGCCGCAGCACGACGACGTGACGGCGATGGTGGTCACCTATCAGCCGCGCGCATCGGCTCCGACGTAGTCCCGCGTGTTCTCTCCCATGTAGAGCTGCCGGGGGCGGGTGATCTTCTGCTCCTTGTCCTCGAGCATCTCCTGCCATTGGGCGACCCAGCCGGCGGTGCGGCCGATCGCGAACAGCACCGGGAACATGCCTGCGTCGAACCCCATCGCCTCGTAGATCAGGCCGGAATAGAAGTCGACGTTGGGGTAGAGGCGGCGCTTGACGAAGTAATCGTCCTCCAGGGCAATCTTCTCCAGCTCGAGCGCCACGTCGAGCAGGGGATTGCGGCCGGTCACTTCGAAGACCTCGTAGGCGGTCTTCTTGATTACCTTCGCGCGCGGGTCGTAGGACTTGTAGACGCGATGGCCGAAACCCATCAGGCGGCCCTCGCCGCTCTTGACGCGGCCGATGAATGCCGGAATGGCGTCCACCGAGCCGATCTCGCGCAGCATGCGCAGGACCGCCTCGTTCGCGCCGCCGTGCAACGGGCCGTACAGCGCCGCCGCGGCGCCCGCAAGCGACGCGAACGGGTCGGCCTGCGAGCTGCCGATGCTGCGCATCGCGCTGGTGCTGCAGTTCTGCTCGTGGTCGGCGTGCAGGACGAACAGGACGTCGAGGGCGCGCTCGAGGGCCGGATGCGGTGCGTAGGCCTGCCCCTCTTCCTTGTAGAGCATGCTGAGGAAGGTGCCGGTATAGCCGAGGCCGGGATCGGGCGCCACGTAGGGGCGTCCCGTGCTGCGCCGGCAGGCGTAGGCGGCCACGCCGGGGGCGAGCGCGATCAGCCGGGCCATCTGTGTCCGCCGGGTCTCGGCGTCGAGCACCTGCTTCGCTTCGGGAAAGAAGGTGGAGAGCGCCCCGACGGCGGCGAGAAACATGCCCATCGGATGGGAGCCTTCCGGAAAGCCTCCCATGAGCGCTTGCACGTGCGAATCGAGCGCCGAACGCCCGTTCAGTGCGTGGCGGTCGATCTCCGCGGTCCAGGCGTCGAGCTCGGCCGGCGTCGGCAGCTCGCCGTTGACGAGCAGCCACGCCGTTTCGAGAAAGGTGCTCCGCTCGGCGAGCTGCTCGATCGGATAGCCGCGGTAACGAAGGATCCCCCGGTCGCCGTCGATGAACGTGATCCGGCTGCGGCAACTGGCGGTGTTGAGGTACGCCGGGTCGTACGACATCATCCCGAACTCCTCGGGATCGACCTTGATCTGCCGCAGGTCGATCGCGCGGATCGTCCCGTCGACGATCGGGATCTCGTACTGCTTGCCGGTGCGGTTGTCGGTGATGGTCAGCGTATCGCTCATGCCTGCCTGTCGCTCCCCCGGATAGCTCGGTCGGACCGCGGGGCGCTCCGTTCAGGAGCCCCGGTCACCGCCGATCGGATCATGATCCTCGGCCGCCGTCGATTCGCTCGGCACCCGGTAGCGCTCGCCGATCCAGTTGCCCAGATCGAGGAGCCTGCAACGCTCTCCGCAGAACGGCCGCCACCGCGGGTCGATCGGGCGCCGCCGGCAATGTACGCAACGCCGCTCTTCGGGCACGACGTCTCCTGGATGCGGATGCGCGCGGGCGGCGTCGGGCGCCGTCGCGTCGAACGAACTCGCCGGATTGTAGATCGTCGCGCCTTCGTGCGTCAGGCCGGGGTGTCGGGGTCGTCGGCCCCACGCGCCGCCGCCCGGCGCCGGGGTGTCGCGGCGCCTGGGGGGACGGGTTGCCGCCGCCGTCCCGCTGCCGTCCCGCCGCGTCCCGGCTGCCGCCGGCGCTTCGCGTCGACCTCGCAGCGGACGATGCGGCCCAGCACGGACTCCAGCGGTCCTGCGTTGCGCTGAGCGGCCCAGAGCTCCAGCTCGGTGTCGCCTGCCGGCGTCAGCTTCAGCAGGCAGTCGTGCGCGCCCGCGGCGACGGCGACCGCGGCGACGCTCTGCGCGTGGCTCCGGTCCAGTCCTTCGGCCACGCGCAGCATCGCCGCCAATGTCCTCACCGTGCGCCGGCGCGTTCCCGAGAGGTCGCCGTAGCCCCCGTGGGAGCGTTTGGGAAGCCCCCGGCGGTGGTAGCGCGCGACCAGCGCCATGACCTCGATCTCCTGCGGCTCGAACCCGCGCAGGTCGCCGTTCATGATCAGATAGCAGGAGTGCTTGTGGTGCCGGCTGTAGCTGATGTGGACGCCGATGTCGTGGAGTATCGCCGCGTATTCCAGCCACTCGCGCTCGCGTGCGCCCAGGCCGTGGATCGACGAGGTCTGGTCGAACAGCGCCAGCGCCATCCGCACGACCTGACGGGCATGCGGCTCGCTGTAGTTGCAGCGCTCGGCCAGCTCGATGACGCTGCGCCGCCGCACGTCGGGGTACTGCTCCACCCGGGCGATGTGGGCTCGGTTGCGGTGGATGTAGTCCAGCGCCAGTCCCTCGCGCAGAGCCAGATCGCAGAGAGTCAGCTCGCGTGCACCGAGCAGCCGCAGCATCGTGCAGATGAGGATGGAGCCGGCGACGGCCAGGTCCGCGCGCCGCGGATCGAGCCCCGGAATGCCGATGCGCCCGGCGAGATCCAGCGCCGTCAGGTCGCGCCGAACACGCCGCAGTTGCTTGAGGCTAACCCGCCGGTTGCGCAGCGCGTCGGAGCCGACCGCCCGGCCTTCCCCGACTGCCAGCGCGCCGAGGCTGAGGATGGTGCCCGACGTCCCGACGACGCGGGCGAAACCGCGGCTGCGGATCTTCTCGGTGATCGGCGTCAGCACCTCGGTGATGTAGCTCACCATGCGCCGCTCGTCCGCTCCGGTAACCGGATCGCTGTGCACGAATCGCTCGGTCAGCCGGATGACGCCCAGCTTCAGGCTGTGGGCGACGCGTACCTGCGACGATCGCCCCAGCGTCAGCTCGACGCTGCCGCCGCCTATGTCGATGACGAGCGCCGCGCCGTCGGAGACGTCCACGCCGTAGACCGCGGCGCGGTGGATGAGGCGGGCCTCTTCGGTGCCGGAGATGACGCGGGCCTCGATCCCGGTTCGCTGGCGAATCGCAGCGAGAAACTCGCGGCCGTTCTCGGCCTCCCGCACCGCGCTGGTCGCGGCCGCGACGACCTCGTCCACCTCGTGCGATTCGGCCAGTCGCTTGAACTTCGTCAGCGCCTGCAGGGCCGAGCGCATCGTCAGCTCCGTCAGGGCCCGCCCGCCGAGCCCGCCCGCGCCGAGACGGACCATCTCCTTCTCGCGGTCGACGATCTCGAACGAGTGATCGGGCCGCACCTGCACCACGATCATGTGGACGGAGTTGGTGCCGATGTCGATGGCCGCTATGCGCACGGTTCGAATGGAAGGCGAATGTCGTGTGACGGTCTTGCGAACGGCGCCGGAAACTTCACTATACTCATACGTTTGCCGGTGAAACGGGCCATCGTAGCATGACCGGTCCCCATGTCCTGAAGCGTCCGCTCGAGCGCCGTGTCCGGGCGTTGCTGCGGCACCTGCGTCCGACCACGGAGGGCGCGGTCGAGCCGCTCCACCAGTGCCGCGTGGCGACCCGGCGGTTGCGCGAGCTGCTGCCGCTGTGCGACGCCGAGCTCGGGGTGCGCATAGCATCGCGGGCTCGCAAGCGCGTGCGGCAGTTGGGTGGAGCGCTCGGGGCGGTGCGCGAGCTGGACGTCGCCCTCGGCCTGGTCGACGAGGTGGAGCGGGCCGGACGGGCGCAGCCGGCGGCTGCCAGCCGCCTTCGGCAGCGGGTGCAGGAGGAACGGGAGCGGCAGCGCGAACGGATGCGGGCTCGCCTGAAGCCGGCCTGGTTGCGGAAGGTGGCGCGGGACGTCGCGGAGGTGCTCAAGGCCATCGGCATGCGGGATGCCACCGACGCGTGGGCGCTGGTCCTCGCCGAACGGTTGAGCGAGCGGGCCGACCGGCTGCGGGATGCCGTCGCCGAGGCGGGCCCGATGTACGTCTCCGAACGCGTCCACGAGGTCCGTATCGCAGCGAAGAAACTGCGCTACGGCCTCGAGCTGGCGTCAGAGACCGGCGAGACGGACACGGCCGACGCGGTGGCTCGGCTCAAGAAGATACAGGACTCGCTGGGGCGGCTGCACGACATCGAGATCCTCCAGGAGCTCTTGCGCAGCATCGATCTGCTCGCCCACCGCGACGAGCCGTGGGCCGCGGCGCTCGCGGCCCTCGATCGCGATCTGACCGAGGAGTGCCGCCGCCTTCACGGCGTTTTCGTCGCCGGCCAGGCGGGACTGGTCGACGTGGCCCGGATCGCCCGTCGCGTAGCGTCGCAGATGTCCAGCGATCACGGCGGGCGCACGGGGCGGAGCCGCGTGCTCAAGATGTCGCTGGAGCGTGCGCCGGAAGCGCCGCCGGCGGCCTCGTCCACCCGCCGTTGATCGGTTGCGGGCTGCCGCTAACTTCCGAGCAGCCAGCCGGCGGCCGCGCCGCCCAGAATCAGCCAGGTCGAGTTGGGCCGCCAAAGGAACAGGGCCGCCGCTGCCGCGACCACGATCAGCGCCGTGGGCAGGTCGACCACCGCGGCCCGCGCCAACTGCCAGGTGACCGCCGCCATCAGGCCGAGCGAGGCGGCCACCACGCCGTCGAGGCAGCCGCCCAGCGCCCGCGATGCGCGCAGCCGCGGGATCAGCGGCTGGGTCACGGCGACGAAGAAGAACCCCGGCGCGAAGATCGCCGCGGTCGCCAGCGCGGCGCCGGCCCAGCCGCCGAGCAGGTAGCCGATGAACGTCGCGGTGGTGAAGACCGGCCCGGGCGTGACCTGCCCGACGGTGATGGCGTCGATGAGCTGCTGGTCGGTCAGCCAGCCCCAGCGCTCCACCAGGTCGGCCCGCAGGAAGGCGAGCAGGACGTAGCCGCTGCCGAACAGGACGGAGCCGACCTTCAGGAAGAACAGCGCCAGCCCGGTGAGGGTGAAGGGGACCGCGGCGCCCGTTGCCGCCGCCAGGCCGCCCGCGGCAGCTCCCGCCGTCGCGCCGGCCTGCGTTGCCGCCGCGGCCGCGCCCCGCAGCAGGTGCGCCAGCGCTGCCGGGAGCGCGATCAGCCAGGCAAGGACTGCCGCGCTGCTTCCCGGTCCGCTCGGCCGCACGGCCAGCGCGAGTCCGATCGCGCCGCCCGCCGCCAGCACCGCCAGCTCGTTCACGCCGGCGAGCGCCGCGACCACCGCGGCGGCGCCGACCGGCGCATACACCCAGCGGCTCAGCGCCGCCTGCCCCAGCTTCACGAGCGCCTGCACGACGATGGCGATGACCACCGGCCCGATGCCGTACATCAGCCACCCGACCTGCGGCGTCGTACCGTAGCGTGCGTAGGCCCAGGCGATGCAGCCCACGACCAGCGCGGCCGGCAGGATGAAACAGACGCCGGCCAGGGCGAGCCCCGCGAGGCCCCCGCGCCGGTAACCGAGGTGGATCGCCAGCTCGGTGGAGTTCGGACCCGGAATCAGGTTGGTCGCCGCTACCAAGTCCAGGAACTCCTTGTCGGAGAGCCACCGCCGACGGTCGACCACCTCGTCGCGCATCATCGCGATGTGCGCGGCGGGGCCGCCGAACGCGGTGACGCCGAGGCGAAGGAAGAGAGCGGCGAGCTCGCGGAGTGGCGCAGCGACAGTCACGCGCGGGATTCTACGGGAAGAGCTTTAGCAGGGTGAACGTGGCGCCGACGATGCCGGCGGCCATCACCCACAGGTGTCGGAACAGCCGGGCTTCGAGACCCGCAACCACGGTGCGCAGGCCGGCGATCTTGGTATCCACGCCGGCAATCTCGGCGCGCACGAACTCCTTCGTCGCGAGCGGTTCGAGATCGGCTCTGGTGACTCGCTCGCCAATCGCATTCCTGATCACGTCAACCAGCGTTTCCGCCTGCAGGTCGTCGACGCCGACGGCGCGCAGTTGCTTGACGGCAGAGTGGGTATCGAACGTAGTGATCGTCATTTCGCTGCTTCTTCCAGTCTATGGAAGAAGCAACATTCTTGCCACCCGGGTTTCACTCGTAGTCGGCCGCGTCCATCGACACGGCGATGATCTCCTCGTCGTTGCGGGTGTAGATGTGCCGGTTCGCGTAGGCCGGGTGCACCCAGTTGACGAAACGCAGCTCGCGGCGGTTGCCCGGCGGGGAGGTGGGCGCGATCAGCTTCGTGCGGCTGATCTCGTCGTAGCCTTCCGGGCTGAGGCGCGCGATGATCAGCTCGCCGCGGTCGTTGTTGATGAGCACGCGGTTGCCGTTCCGCACCATGTAGCCGGACGCCCAGCGGCGCCGCTCGACAGTGGCCTCCTGCGTCTCCCAGAGGCGCTCGCCGGTGCTGGCGTTCACGCAGCGAAGCTGGCCGTAGCTGCAGATGCCGTAGATGTAGCCGCCGTCGATGATCGGCGTGGCCAGGACCGCGTGCAGGCCGTCGGTGCGGATCTCGCTGTTGCTGCGCCCCTTCCAGGCGACGGTTGCGTCGGGGCGGTCCTGGTTGAGCGACAGCATCATGGGGCCGTCGTAGAACGTCGTGAAGAAGAGCTGCGCGCCCACCTGCACCGGCACCGCCACGGTCATCGCGCCGCCGACGATGTACGGCTGACGCCAGTAGATCTCTCCGGTGACCGGATCGAGCGAGGCCACCTCCTCCGGGTTCCAGACGATGAGCTGCCGCGCGCCGCCTGCCTCGACGATGATGGGTTGGGCCACCCCGAGGTCCTCCTCGCTCGACAGCGCGCGCCAGATCTCCTCGCCCGTCAGCTTGTCGAACGCCACCACCCGTGCGTCCGGCTGCCCGCCCACGAAGCCGATGAGCCGCTCGCCGTCGACCAGCGGCGCGCTGGCGAAGCCCCAGTCGAAGCCCCACTGCATGCGGTCCACGTCGTAGTCCTCGCTGTAGTTTCTGCGCCACAGGAGCTCGCCCGTATCGACGCGCAACGCGGAGAGGGTGCCGGTGCGGCCCAGCACGTACACCCGGTCGTCATCGACGGTGGGTGTGGCCCCGGGGCCGACCTCCCACTGTACCCCGGCATAGTCGGCTTCCCATTCCTGCACCCACAGCATCTCGCCGGTCCTCTCGTCGAACGCCATGGCGCGCTCGATGCCGCGCATCCCCCGCGTCGGCTCCCAGTCGGTTGCGAACACCCGCCCGTCGGCCACTGCCGGTCCCGCGAACCCCGCCTTGATCGGCATTCGCCAGCGCACCTTCAACCCGTCGGCCGGGAACGACTCGATCAGTCCGGTCTCGCGCCACTCGCCCAGCCGGCCCGCGCCGCGAAACTCCGGCCAGTCGTCGGCATGGGCATCCGCGGCGCCCCCCACGAGCACGGCCAAGCCGCCGACCAGTGCCGCCTTCCACGTCTTCATGATGGGTTCCTCGCGGCCGTCAGCGGCCCGCCAGCTCGTTGTAGATCGCCTCGACGTTCGCTCGTGCCCGTTCCATGTCGTAGTCGGCGTAGCGCTCCGACAGATCGAGACTCGAGACCGCCCGGTCGACGCTCCGTCCGGCCTCGTACGACGCCCGTACCGAGGCGAGGAAGTCCCGATTGAAGTCGGCGTACTCCGCCAGGTCGCCCCAGGTCATCCACCCCGTCCATGCCCGGCGCTCCCCCCGGTCGCGGCGGCCGCGCCCGGCGTAGGTCGTGGGAATGGGACCGTGGCCGGTGATCACCCGGTCCACGCCGTCGATGGCCGCCACCGCCTTCGCCAGCGTCTCCGGGAACGCGACGCCGCTCCCGCCGTTGGCAGTGTCGATCTCCGGAGCCGCCTTGTCCGGAAAAAGGTCGCCGAGATACGCGGTCCGCTTCTGCGGGAACACGACGACGACGTCGCCGTCCGTGTGGGCGGGGCCGAAGTGGTAGAGCTCGACGCGGTCGAGATCCTCGAGCAGGGCGAAGCGGTCCGTGAACGTCGTCGTCGGCAGTCCCGCGCCGCCGGCGAACAGCTCCATGCGCGCCATGTTCGCAAGCGTGTTCTCGTGCGCGATGAAGTCGACCACGTCCGGGAACTCGCCGTTGGCGCCGGTGTGATCGGCATCGGCGTGCGTGCTGATGATGGTCGTCACCGGCAGGTCCGTGACCTGGTAGACCGCGTCGCTCACCGCCTGTCCCCAACCGGGCAGCTTGGTGCCGACCAGTATGACCCCGCCGTTGATCTCGTCGATCAGCGCGAGCCCGTTCGCGCCGCCGTCTCCGAGGTGATAGAGGGTGTCGCGTACGTTGAGGGTGTCGATCCGGACGAACCGCTCCTCCTGTGCGTGTCCGCGGAACGCGAACGTGAGCAGCAGAACGACGCCCAACGTGATCGGACCGCACCACCGTCTCATGGGTCTCCTCCTCGCATGCCGGACCGAACCCGTCCGCGAACGCCCCGGACACGAGCATCATACCGCCGGCTGTCGGCCCGCCCCGGATCCCGTCAGAACGCCAGGCGCAAACCCCCGCCGGCGTGCGTGCCGCCGAGCTCCAGGGGCGTCGCCGATCGGCCGCCCAGGCGGACCGTGGCCGTGCCGCGGCTATAGCGGACGCCGAACCCGACGCCGACGCGTTCGGTCAGGAGCCACGTCCCATCGAACCCGAGGTTGAGTCCGAGACTGCCGGCGGTGACCGTCCTGGACCGGTGGCCCGTCAGCATGACCTGGTCGAAATCGTCACTCGCCTCCCGCGTGTCGATCTGCGACACGAGATCCTGTCTGGCGATGAAGATCGTGGGACCCCATGTGGCGCGCAGGAGGAAGGTCTCGTTGACGAACCACCAGTACTGTCCCTGAACGTGCAGGCCGATCTCCCTGCGGTTCAGGCCTCTGCGTACGCCGCTGGCCGGGCGGGAGAATCCGAAGAAATGGGGATGCGGAACCTGAGCATCGACCCGGGCGGTCGTCGGCTCGGCGACATGGGATCCGGCGAAGCCCAACGCGAGGTCCTTCCACAGGCGGAAGGCGATCCCGCCGTCGAGTGCATGGTGCTTGGTGACGTCGTAGTGCGACTCGAAGGAGCCGGTCTCGTCATGCTGCTGGAAGGTGACCCGGTTCATGAACGCGTCCTGGATGAACTGCATGCCGAAGTTGACGCTTACGATGCGCGTCCTCTCCGCGAGCGGCTGCTCCACGGGTGGCTGCTCTGCGGGCTGCCGCTCCGCGGATGGCGGCTGCTCTACGGGTGGCTTCTCTATGGGCTGCTGCTCCGTGGATGGCTTCTCTGCGGGCTGCTGCTCCGCGGATGGCTTCTCTGCGGGCTGCTGCTCCGCGGATGGCTTCTCTGCGGATGGCTTCTCTGCGGATGGCTTCTCTGCGGATGGCTTCTCTGCGGATGGCTTCTCCGTGGGCTGCTGCTCCGGAGGTTCCTGTGCGGCCGCACCGGCGGCAGCCAGCAGAAAGGCGGCGGCGAATGCCAGCGCCACAGGTCTGGTGCGTGTCCGTTGAGCGGGCATGGGCGCGCGGATCGTAGCGCCGCCGGTCGTGCCGTGGCAATCGGGCGAACGCGCGTGCACGCGGCCCGTCGCCAGGGTCGGCGTTTTGTGGCTACCCGACCACCCGCTCCACCGTCCAGAACAGCCCCACGCCGGCGATCGCCAGGGAGAGCGGGACCACGACGCGCGGCCGGTACCACGGGCGATCGCGGACGCCCAGCACCACGGCGCTGGCGGCCGCGATAACCGCAAGCTGGCCCGCCTCGACGCCGACGTTGAAGGTCAGCAACGCCGTGACGAATTCCGATCGGGGCAGTCCGAGATCGGCCAGCACGCCGGCGAAGCCCATGCCGTGGAGAAGGCCGAATGCGAAGACCAGCACGACGCGCGACGGCTGCAGCTCGCTCGTGAGGAGGTTCTCCACGGCGACGTAGGCGATGGACAGGGCGATGAGCGGTTCGACCATCGACGGCGGGAGCGAGAAGACGCCGTAGATCGTCAGGGCGAGGGTCAGCGTATGGGCGGCCGTGAACGCGGTCACCTGCAGCAGTAGCGGCTTCAGGCGCGTGCTGAGGAGAAAGAGGCCGAGGACGAACAGAATGTGGTCGAGCCCCTTCGGCAGAATATGCGTGAAGCCCAGGCCGAGGTACTGGGTCGCGACCTGCCACCGGGTGAGCGGCAGCAACGCATCGATGTCGAACGCCTCGCTGATCTGCGCCGCGAGCAGCCAACGGGTGACCGGCGATCCGACGGCCGGCGCAACCGTCAGGGGGTACTCGTCGACGACGAGGCCGTAGCCGAACCGAAAAGTGCTCGCGCCGGGCGGTACGGCGCCGGACAGGCGCATCAGGCCGGGCTCGGCCAGCCCCATCGGCCCGCTGCGGTCGCGTTCGAGCGGCGGCAGATACGTCACTTCCGGCGGCGTCGCGGGGTTGTCGTCGAACAGCAACGTGATGCCGGCGGCGAACTGCGAAGCGAGCTCGGTGAGCCGGGCGTCGCGTGCATCCACCGGCGGCAGCTCGGCTGCGCCCGGGTGGAACTGCAGCCACAGCCAGTCGGGGTCGTTGAGGACGTCGATCCGGTATTCGTCGCCGGCGAGGAAACTGATCAGGACGTGGGTGTTCTCGATCTCGTGGGCCGCGGCGGGGCGGACCAGGAAGATGGCCGCGAGCAGCCACGACGCCATGAACACTCTCCGTTGCGGACCAACCCCGGCGGTTCTGCGGGTCATGCGTGTCATTCTACGAGCTTGCGCCGCGGAGTGTCCCCCGGAGCGATGCTGCAGGGGCCCGATCGAACACGGCGCGGAGATCGTCGTCCGAGGCGTACGACCGCGCCGGCAACCGGCGGGCGGAAACCGTGAGCTCGACGGCCTTCCCCGCGAACGGGTCCGGCGCCACCTGCAGCGTCGATCCTCGGCGGGCGATCGTGTAGCCCTCGTAGCGGAACACGTCGGACCACTCGCAGCAGAAGACGAGCGAGATCAGATCGCCCAGAAACACGAAGCGGTAGTCCGCCCGCAGGGCGCCGAGATCGTTGTCGTAGGCGCCGTTGCCGAGAATCCTGTCGCGCTCCGCCGTCATGTCGATGCGGAACTCCTCCCACCCGGGCAGCGGATGCACGTCCAGCAGGGCGAGCGCATGCTGCGCGACCAGCGCCGCGGCCGCCGGATCGACCGGTTCGAGGCGGCCCACACCGCGCGGCCAGATGCCCTGCTTCGTCGCGTCCGGGGCGGTCATGAAGTGCTGCGGGCGCCCGCCGGCGGCGTCGAGCCGGGGTCGGTCGTCCACTTCCATCCAGCCGTTGTCGTGCTCGCGGGTGGCGAGGAGCACCGTCTCGCGCGTCGGGCTCGCGGGAAGGCCGTCGGCGCACCAGGCGGCCATGATGCGCCCGGAGAGGGCGGCATGGTCCGGCTGGGTCACGAGCAGGAAGTCGTCGTCCTCGTGTCGAACGATCATCTCGGCTCAGCATATCCGCGTATGATGAGACGGTGGGCCGGGGGCCGGCGCTCGTCGCCGGGAACACCGGGTCGGCACGACGTTGAACACATCGGAGGTTCGAGATGAAGCTCGCCCGCATCGTGACACTTACGCTGGCGCTCGCGTTCGCAGCCGCTGCGACCGCCGCCGCACAGGCCCCGCTGCCGGACGTCGACCGGTTCGGCCCGCAGGTGGGCGAGACCGTGCCGTCCTTCTCGCTCGCCGACCAGAACGGCGAGGCGCGCGACCTGCAGTCCCTGATGGGACCGAACGGGCTGATGCTCGTGTTCAGCCGCTCGGCCGACTGGTGACCGTACTGCAAGACGCAGCTCGTGGAGCTGCAGAGCCGTCATGCGGACCTCCAGGACAGCGGCCTCGGCCTCGCCGTCGTCACCTACGACCCGACCACGACCCTCTCCCGGTTCGCGGACGCGCGGGGGATCGAGTTCCCTCTGCTTTCCGACGAAGGCTCGGCGACCATTCGGGAGTACGGCCTCCTGAACGAGGAGATGGACCCGGCCCGTGCGCCCGAGGAGCGCCGCGCGCTGATGCAGCGGCTGTACGGCATCCCGTATCCGGGCACGTTCATGCTCGATGCCGAGGGCCGGGTGACCGCCCGCTTCTTCGAGGCGGCCTACCAGGAGCGTTCCACCGTGTCCAGCATCGCCGCCCGGTTCGGTGACGCGGCGGCGGGGGCGGGCCTCGCCGCGGCGAGGGTCGAGACCGATCATCTGGAGGCGCTCGTCTGGGCCACCGACGACGTGGTCGCCCCGGGCAATCGCCTGTCCCTGGTGGTCGACGTGACGCCGAAGACCGACATGCACGTCTACGCGCCGGGGGATCACGCCTACCGGGTGATTCGTCTCCGCACGACGGCGCCCGACTTCCTGCGGAGCCACGAGGTGACCTACCCGCCGTCCGGGATGTACCGCTTCGAGCCCCTGGACGAAACGGTGGCGGTCTACGAGGAGCCTTTCCGCCTCGTGCAGGACGTCACGATTCCGATGCGGCAGGACATCGCCGAGCTGGCCGCCGAGCCGGGCGCCACCGTCCGCGTCGAGGCGGTGCTGGAGTACCAGGCCTGCGACCACGCGGTGTGCTACCTGCCGCAGGCGGTGCCGTTGCGCTGGGACCTGTCCTGGCGCCCGCTGATCCGCGACTAGGGCCGGCCCTACAACTCGCGGATCCCGTGGCTGCGGGCGAGGAAGTACAGCGCCACCAGGACGAGCAGGCCGCCGTTCACGGCGATGACCGTCGGGGTCGAGGCGTACGTCGTCAGATAGCCGCTCGCGAGGCTGCCGAGCGGCATGCCGCCGCGAAAGGCCATCAGGTAGAT
Organism: Acidobacteriota bacterium; assembly: GCA_009861545.1. NCBI lineage: Bacteria > Pseudomonadati > Acidobacteriota > Acidobacteriota bacterium. The sequence goes on from VXME01000078.1 coordinate 22,317, forward strand.
GCTCATCACGCGGCCGCGAAGCTCGTCCGGCACGTTGAGCTGGACGAGTGACGCGGTGAGGGAAAAGACGATGAGCAGCGCGGCCCCCGCGAGGAACAGCAGCACGTAGCTGACCGGGCTGACCGGCAGGAGGGCGAATACGGAGATCAGGCCCCCGAACCCCGCCAGCACTCGCAGGAGCGTCAGTCCCATCCGCTCGAAGCTGCCCAGCCAGGCGACGACGAGTGCGCCCGCCACCGCGCCGGTCCCGAGAGAGGTCATCATCTGGCTGAGCGTGTTCGGATCACCTGCGAACACCGGCAGGAAAGCCCGGATCGGCAGGCCCAGAGAGGTGGTCGAGATGGCCAGGATGGTCAGGGCGAGGAGCGCGCCGCCGTTGCCGACGTAACGCAGCCCGCTCTTCAACTCCTCGATGACCGGCCGCCGTTGCGCCGGGTCGGGCGGCGTCACCTGCAGCAGGCTCAGCACCACTATCACGACGAGGAACGACGCGCTGTTGATCCCGAAGCAGGCGACGAGCCCGAGGGTCGTGAAGACCAGGCCGCCGATGAGCGGACCGACGGACTGCGCCAGGTTGAACTGTATGGAGTTGAGGGCGACCGCGTTCGGCAGCGTTCTGCGCGGCACGAGTGCGGGGATGAGGGACTGGAACGCGGGGCCGCCGAACGCCTGCGCCAGTCCGGTCGTGAACGAGAGCACCAGGATGTACGGCAGGCGCACCGTTTCGGTGAAGACCAGCGCGGTCAGGATCAGGGCGCAGATCATCTGGAGCGTCTGCGAGGCCATCAGCATGTGGCGGCGGTCGTAGCGGTCGGCGGTGACGCCGCCGATGAGCGTGAAGAGGAGCAGCGGCACGTTCCCGACGAACATGTCGAGCCCCAGGTAGAAGGCCGACCCCGTGAGGTCGTAGATCAGCCACTGCTGGGCGAAGCGCTGCATCCATGTGCCGACGGCGGACGTGAACGCCGCCGTCCACAGGTTTCGGAACGCCCGGAACGTGAAGGCCTCGCCAAGGCGCAGCAACGCGCGCACGACGGCGCCTTGGGCGGGCGCGTCGGCCTGGACCGGTTCGGTGGTTTCGGAATCGGCTATCGGTTCGGCCACTGAATGTAGAGCCCTTCACCCAGGAAGACGAGGCTGGTCCAGAGTCCCTTGGACAGTCGATAGAAGGCGAACGGGGCGAGCCCCGCGATCGTCGTCCAGATGGGGAGCTGCTGGGACGTCGTGAGCGAGGTGAAGGTCTGCAACAGAAGATAGCCCGTCACCGTGAGCCCGAGGGTGAGTCCGAGATTGACGTAGACGGCGCCCAACCACTGGCCCGGCTCGCGTTCGAACCGTTCGCCGCACGCCGAGCACCGCTCGTACATGCGAGTCGCGGATTCGAAGAGACGCCCGTAGCCGCAACAGGGGCATCTGAGCCGGCATCCGCGTCCGATGAGGTCGGCGATTTCGCGGAGCACTGGAGCGCTGCCTGCATCATTCTATCAGTCACGGGCGTAGGGCCGGGCGCGACCTTACGGTCGCGTTGGGAGTCTTGCGCCGCCGAGCTCGGTCCGTTGCGTTCTCCGGCGCAAGGCTTCTATACATGGTTCAGGAGGGCCAGCTCCTTCGGATGCGGGTTCAGATAGGTCTGGTCCCGAAGGTACGCCACCTCGAGTCGCCGCGCATGGTGCCGCACCAGCGTCAGTGGCACGATCCGCGGCACCAGGCCGCGCCGGTAGTCCTCGAGCACGGCCAGCAGCTCGTCGCGCGAGGCTTCGTCGATGCGGCGCTTGAAGTGGCCCATCGCGTGCATGAGGGCATTGGTGTGGCGCGCCCGCGTCGCCCGGATCCGCATGGCGGCCATGAACTCGTCCTCGTAGCGGCGGCCCAGCTCCGCGCGGGGGATCTCGCGCGCCTCGGCCACCAGGCGTCCCAGCTCGCGGTAGCGGACCGGCGAGTGGGCCATCAGCGCCAACTTCTGCGTGGTGTGCCACTGCACGAGGGCGCCGACGTTCCAGCGGGAGGAGAAGAGCGCGCGCAGGCGTCGATAGGCGAAGACCCGCTCGAAGAAGTTCTCGCGCAGCACCGGATCGTGCAGCCGTCCCTCTTCCTCCACCGGCAGGTTCGGGTACTGCCGCAGCAGCTCCGCCGCGAAGACTCCGCGGCCGTTCCGTTCCGACGAGCGGCTGTCCTCGCCGGTCCAGACCTTGACCCGCTCCATGCCGCAGCTCGGGGAGTCCTTCTTCAGGATGTAGCCGCTCAGGTCGGCCTTGGCCAGTGCGCGCAGCCTGGCGCGGGCGAAACGGCGCATGTGGCCGGTGAGTCGGACCCCGCTGCGGCTGACGAGTCGCACGCCGTCGGAGCGGTCGGCGTCGCGCACCAGGCGGATCGGCTCGCGCGGCGTGCCGAGACCCGCCTCCTCCTCGGGGCAGATCGGTATCCACTCGACCAGTTGGCCGAGCGTTTCCACGAGGTACGGATCGCGCTTGTGCCCGCCGTCGTGCCGCACGCTCTCGCCGAGCAGGCAGCTCGATACCCCGATGCGAACCGGCGCCGCAGCCGTCATGGTCTTCCCGGTCCACCAGCGGACGACCCCGCTGGCGCGTGCTCCCGTCTGCCTTCGCCGGCGGCAAGCAGTGCGCGCTGTCTCCGCCGGGCCGCTGTCTCGCCGGGGTGGCTGAGGAACGGAATCCCCTTCAGATACAGCCGGGCGGCCTCGACGTGGATCGCGGTGATCGTCTTCAACGTGACGAACGGATAGCGTAGCAGCGCGTCCGCGACCGTGCGGGTCGTCAGCGGCCTGCGCCGTCCCCGGAGCCGGGCGTCCAGCACGCGCCGCCCGCGCTCGTGCTGCACGATGACGACGCTCAGGCGGTCGTCGATCGGGGCCAGCTCGAAATCGTACGTGCAGTCCATTGCCAGAAACGGCGAGACGTGCATCTCCTTGGTGCAGCGGAATCGCGCCGTCGCGCTCCCGGCGGCGGCCCGTCTCCCATCGAGCAGATACAGGTGCCGTTCGCCGAACGTGTTGTCGACCTCGGCGACCACCGCGGCCAGGGCGCCGTCGGCGTCGTGGCAGTAGTACAGGCTGATCGGATTGAAGACGTAGCCGAGGACGCGACATTGCGTGAGCAGCGCTATCGTGCCGCCGTCGAGCGCGATGCCATGGCGCGCGAGGAGCCGGCGCACCTTCCCGGAAGTCGCTCCCGGACGGCCGTCCAGGTGATCGCGGTCGAAGAACGACCAGAGGTTCCACCGGTTGACCGAGAACGGCGCCACCGTTCGGCCGAGGTGATCGAGCTCGTCCAGATCGAGGTATGCGAGAAAGAGCCGGTAGCGGAAGTCGTGCACGCGCGGATGGTGCCGGCGGTGCCGGACCCAGCCGGTGTACAGGCAGGAGTTCACGACGTCTCCCGTCGGCGCTCGATTGCCTCGCCCACGGCGAGGCCTGCGCGCACGCCATCCTCGTGAAAACCGTTGCCGAGATAGGCGCCGCAGTAATAGGTGCGGCGCCGCCCGCTCAGGGTACGGATCGCTCCCCGCGCGCGCAGCGCCTCCGTCGTGTAGACCGGATGGTCGTAGACATGCCGCGCAACGATCTTCGACGGATCGAGACGCGCTTCGTCGTTGAGCGTGACGCACCAGGTCGGGTGCTCCGGCAGGCGCTGCAGGCGGTTCATGTGGTATGTCATCCGCAGGTTCGCACCGGCGTCCCGGCAGTCGTCGACCTGCGCGTTCCAGGAAGCCCACGCATCCCGGGCGCGCGGCAGGATGCGGGCATCGGTATGCAGGACGGCGACGTTGCGCCGGTAGGCAACGGCCCCGAGCGCCGCGGATTCCTCGTCGGCCGGCTGCTCGAGAAGCGCCAGCGCCTGGTCGGCATGGGCCGCGATTACCACGTCGTCGTACGGCTCCCAGCCCATCTGGGCCGTATGCACCTCGACGCCTCCGGCATGGCGCCGGATCCGGCCGACCGCGGCGCGGAGCCGCAGGCGCTCGCGGAACGGGCGCACCAGCGCCTCCACATAGCGCCGGCTGCCGCCGGTGACGGTGCGCCAGGGCGGCTGGCCGCGTACCTGCAGCAGGCCGTGGTTGGCGAAGAAAGTCAGCAGGAACCGTAGCGGCAGCCGGTGCGCATCGTCCGCCCCGGCGGACCAGATTGCGCTCGACATCGGCAGCAGGTAGTGCCGGAAGAAGTCGCGTCCGAACCGGCCCGCGGTCAGAAGATCCCCGATCGTCTCGTCGTCTCCCGACCGGGCCGCCGCGCGCCGCCCCCAGGCGTTGAAGCGCAGGACGTCGATGGCCATGCGGTGGACGGCGGGCCTCAGGATCTGCACCCGGCGGGCGAAGAGCCCGGCCAGGCCGCGGCTGCTGTACTCGATTCCGCAGCGTCGGCAGCTCACCCCGAACGACATGTCCCCCGGTTGGGATGGGACACCGAGCTCGCGGAGCAGCTCGGCGAAACGGGGATACGTCCGCTCGTTGAAGACGATGAACCCGGTGTCGACGGCCAGACCGCCGGGTACGGTGACGGTTCGCGCGTGTCCGCCCGGTGCGTCGGCCGCCTCGTACACCGTGATGTCATGCCCGGCGTGCAGCGTCCGGGCGGCGATCAGCCCCGAGACGCCGCCGCCGACAATCGCGATTCGCCGCCGCATGCCGTGCCTTCGTGTCGCAATGGCCCTGCGCGTCCTTCTTCCAGTATGTCGCTTCTTCCGCCGCGGCGGCTCGCCGCTTTTCCTCTGCCGCAAAACGGGGGCCGGCGTCCGCCTCCGACGGTCAAGCCGTGGCTGTCGGTCGCACGGCGACGACGGATCACTTCCCTACAATCGAAGTATGGCGACTCGGAAGTCGATCACTCCACCGCGGCATCCCCTGGCGGACGGGGGGGGGGGGGGGGGGGGGGGGGGGGGGGGGGGGGGGGGGGGGGGG
>VXME01000079.1 GCA_009861545.1 Acidobacteriota bacterium
GGCCCGGGGGCCGCTGCTGGGGGGCACGCTGACGCAGCTCGCTGCTTCGCTCGGAACGCCGTTCGCTTTCGACGCGCCGCCGGGATTCGTGCTCTTGCTGGACGACGTCGACGAGAGGCCGTACCGGATCGACAGAATGCTGGTGCAGCTCCGGCAGGGCGGCGTTCTCGCGCGCGCCGGCGCGGTCGTCTGCGCGGAGTTCCCCGGATGCGATGAGCCGTCGTCGGGTCCGACGATTCGGTCGGTGCTTGCCGAACTGCTCGACGACGTTCCGGGTCCGGTACTGTTCGGCCTTCCGACGGGGCACGCCGCCGGACCACTTCTCACCGTACCGCTCGGCGTCGACGTGACCGTGGAAGCCACGACCGGCGGCCGTTTGATCATCGAGGAGGCGGCGGTCGGGTGACCAGCGTCTACTTCATCGGCATCTGCGGGACCGCGATGGCGACCCTGGCCGCCATGCTGAAACGACAGGGGATGCAGGTGCGGGGATCGGACGCCGACGCCTATCCGCCCATGGATCGCTTCCTCGCCGCGGAAGGCATCACGCCGTGGCTGGGCTACGACGCAGACCATCTGACCGACGACATCGACGTGGTGGTGATCGGCAATGCGGTGTCGCGCGGCAATCCGGAAGTCGAGGCCGTCCTCGCGCGGCGGATGCGCTACGTGTCGTTGCCGGAGATGGTGCGCGAGCGGTTCCTCTGGAAGTCTCGGCCGATCGTCGTGGCGGGCACCCACGGAAAGACCACGACGACTTCGATGACGGCGTGGGCCCTGGTTGCGTCCGGCGCCGATCCCGGCTTCTTGGTCGGGGGGATTCCGCGCAACTTCGGAGCGAGCTACCGGCTGGGAGCGGGCGACCTGTTCGTGATCGAGGGGGACGAGTACGACAGCGCGTTCTTCGACAAGACGGCGAAGTTTCTCAAGTACCTGCCGTTCGTGGCCGTCGTCGGCAACCTCGAGTTCGACCATGCCGACATCTACCCGGATCTGGCGGCGCTGCGTCTCGCGTTCCGCCGTTTCCTCGCGCTCGTGCCGTCGAACGGCCGCGTGCTGCTCGGCTGCGACGACGCGGGGGCGCGGGAGCTGCAGGATGCCGCGCACTGCCCCGTCGAGACGTTCGGGTTGGATGCCGGCGCCGACTGGCGGGCCGTTGACGTCGAGCATGGCGCGGAGCGGACCCGGTTCGACGTGGTGTTTCGGGACGAGGTGGCGGCCCGTGTGGATCTGCCGCTTATCGGGGCTTTCAACGTGCGCAACGCGCTGGCGGCGGTGGCCGCCGGCGCGGCGGTGGGCGTGAGTCCGGACGCGTCGGCATCAGCCCTCCGGAGTTTCACCGGCGTGCGCCGGCGCCTGGAGCTGCGCGGCGTGGGGAAGGGTGTCGCCGTCTATGACGACTTCGCGCATCATCCGAGCGCGGTGCGGGAAACGGTGGCCGCCCTGCGGGCCGCGGTGGCCGGCGGACGGGTCTGGGCGGTATTCGAGCCGCGCTCGGCGACGTCGTGCCGGCGTATCTTTCAGGCCGCCTACGCGGAGGCGCTTGCAGGGGCCGACGAGGTGATCGTGGCGCCCGTCTTTCGGTCGGCGCTTCCCCCGGAGGAGCGGCTGTCGGAAGCGCGGCTCGTCGCGGATCTGGTGGCGGCCGGCACGCGGGCAAGGCATCTGCCGACGATTGACGCGATCGGTGACGCGATCGTCGGCGAGGCGCGGGCAGGGGATCGGGTCGTGCTGATGTCCAACGGCGACTTCGGGGGGTTGCGGGAGACGCTGTGTCGGCGGCTGGGGGAGCCGGCGGCGCCGGCGGACGCGTGATGGCCGGCGCCTCGCCGTGGGCGTGGGAGCTGTCGCGCGACGGGGACTCCGCCCTGTTGCTGGCGTTTCCGGCCCGCCTGGATCCGGGTGTCAATGCGCGCTGCGTCTCCGTTGCCGAGAGACTGCGCGGCCACCGAATCCGTGGCGTGCGGGACGTGGTCGAGGCTTTCGCGACGGTCACGGTGCACTTCGATCCCTTGCTGGGGGACGTCGACGAGATCTCCGCCGTGCTGCGCCGTCTTGCCGCGGAGACCGCCGCGCCGGCGGATCGCGGCGCCGGCCGAGCACGTCGCGAGGTCCGGCTGCCGGTGTGCTACGGCGGCGTCCGCGGACCCGACCTGGCCGACGTTGCCCGGTTTGGGCGCTGCAGCGAGGCGGAGGTCGTCGAACGCCATCGCAGCGTGCCCTATCGCGTCTACATGCTCGGGTTCCAACCGGGATTCGCGTACATGGGCGCCGTGGATCCACGGATCGCGGCGCCGCGGCGCACCGTGCCGCGGGTCCATGTGCCGGCCGGCTCCGTCGGTATCGCGGCGCGCCAGACGGGCGTGTATCCGGTGGTGTCCCCGGGCGGCTGGCAGTTGATCGGTCAGACCCCCGTTCGCCTCTTCGACATGGCGCGCCCGGATCCGTTTCTGCTCTCGGCCGGCGACGTCGTGCGCTTCGATCCGATAGACGAGGCGTCGTACGCCCGGGTGGAGACCGGACGTTCATGACCAGCGCGCAGCCGGGACTGGTGATCGAGGACGCCGGCCTCCTGACCACCGTGCAGGACACCGGACGCTGGGGATACCAGCACTACGGCGTTTCGGTGTCGGGCGCGATGGACATGGCGGCCCACCGCCGTGCGAACCGGCTGATCGGAAACCCGCCGGAAGCGGCAACGCTGGAGATCACGCTGGTCGGTCCGTCGCTCCGCTTCGAGACGGCGATGCGTGTCGCCGTCGCGGGGGCGGCGTTCGAGCTGACGCTCGATGCGAGCGAAGTGTCCACGGATACCGTTCTTCATGCCCACCCCGGCCAGAGGCTGGCGTTCGGACGGCGGACGGCCGGGGCGCGGGCGTATCTCGCGGCGGCGGGAGGGTTCACCGTAGTTCCCGTGCTCGGCAGCCGGTCCACGCACCTGCGCAGCGGCATGGGCGGCCTCGAGGGACGGGCGCTCAGGGCGGGGGACCGGTTGACCGTCGGTCCCGCGCTCGGCGTGCCGCGGAGGGAGCCGGGGGCGGCCAGATGGCGGCGACGCCTGCCGGCGGGGGGCGCGCGCGTACGCCTGCTGCCGGGTCCGCATGCCGGGCTGTTCGATCCGGCCGCCCTCCGGCGGCTGGAGACCGGGCGGTACACGATTCGTCCCGAATCGGATCGGATGGGGTATCGTCTGGACGGCCAGCCGATTCCGGGACCTGACGGACTGAGCCTGCTGTCGCAGGGGCTGCCCCTCGGCGCGGTGCAGGTCCTGCCGTCCGGGGGGGTGATAGTCGCCATGGCGGACCGCCAGACGGCCGGCGGCTATCCGCGGGTGGCGACGGTCGTCACGGCGGACATTCCGGTGCTGGGACAACTGGCCCCCGGAGACTGGATGGAGTTCGAGCGGTGCGATCTGCAGACGGCGCGCAGGGCGCTGTTGGATTCCGGACGCGGGCGTGAGAGCACCTGAATCCGCGCCACCGGCGGAACCGGATCGCGGCGGCGCTCCATCCGGGAACGGGGAACGGCGGCGATATGTCGACATGGAGCTCAGGGCGCTGCTCCGCGGATCGCTCGACCCGGGGCGGATTCTGTGCGACGAGCCGCTCGCGCCGCTGACGACCCTGCGCGTGGGGGGGCGGGCCGACTGGTTCCTCGACTCCCGCTCCGGGTCCGAAGTCGCGGCCGCGGTGGGTGCGGCCCGTGCGCTCGGTCTGCCGGTGACGCTGCTGGGGGGCGGCTCGAACGTACTGGTCGGCGACGCCGGGGTGCGCGGGCTCGTCGTTCGGTTCCGGCACGGGGAAATCGCCAGGACTGCGCCGGGCCTGGTGCGGGCCGCCGCGGGGGTCACCCTGAACGGGCTGGTTCGCTGGACGGTCAACCGCGGCTACGCCGGCCTGGAGGCCTGGGCGGGGACGCCGGGCACGGTCGGGGGCGCCGTTTGCGGGAACGCGCATTTCCGCGGCCGGCTGATCGGCGAGCGCGTGGCGGCGGCAGTGCTGCTGCGGCCCGATGGAGAGACGCACCGCGTCGCGCGCGACCGGATGGGGTTCGGCTACGACCGCAGCCGGGTGCAGGAGACGGGCGAGGTGGTGCTTTCCGCGGAGTTCGCGGTCGAGTCCGGTCCGGCCGCCGCGCTGCGCGCGGAAGCCCGGTCGTCGTTGCGGTTCCGGAAGCGTACGCAGCCGCTCGCCGCGCCGAGCGCGGGCTGCGTGTTTCGCAATCCGGATCCGGATCGTCAGCGCCTGCCGTCCGGCATGCCGTGCGCCGCTGGCGCGCTGATCGACGGGGCCGGCCTGAAGGGGTCGGCGGTCGGCGGGGCGCGCGTGTCGCCCGTGCATGCGAATTTCATCGTGGCGGATCCGGGCGCCCGGGCGCGCGACGTCCGGATCCTCATCGAACGGTGCCGGGATGCCGTCGCCGAGAAGTACGGCGTGACGCTGGCCCGGGAGGTGGTGTTTCTCGGGGAGTTCGACGCGGCACGCTGACGCCGCGTCGAGCGCCGGGGCAAGCGGCGGGAGGGAACGCAGGCAACGGCATGTCCACACTTATCGTCGAAGGCGGCCACCGACTCGGCGGGTCGGTGAGCGTCGAGGGCAACAAGAACGCCGCGTTGCCGCTGCTGGCGGCGTGCCTGCTGACGGACGAACCGTGCATGCTGTCGAACGTTCCGCGGATCGGAGACGTCCGCGTAATGGCCGAGCTGCTTGAAGGGCTCGGCGCCGAGGTCGAGGGCATCGGGACGACGACGATGCGGGTCCGTTGCGCCGAGATCCGCACGGACGAGCCCGACCCTCGGCTTGTCGGACGGTTGCGCGGTTCGGTGCTGCTGGTCGGTCCGCTGCTGGCGCGCCTGGGCCGCGCGACGCTGGCCCCGCCCGGAGGAGACTTCCCCGGCCGCCGCACGCTGGCCGCGCACCTGCAGGCGTTGCGCGCCATGGGTGTACGGGTCGAGGCGGGGGAGCGGCACGCCTTCGCCGCTCCGGACGGACTGACGCCGGCCTCCTTCTACCTGGAGGAAGCGTCGGTCACGGGCACCGAGACCGCCATCCTGGCTGCCGCGGCTGCGCCCGGCGGCAGCGAGATCCGGCACGCGGCCTGCGAGCCGCACGTCGTGGAGCTGTGCGCCTTCCTGCGGGGCATGGGCGTCGAGATCGAGGGGGCCGGAACCCCGACCATCAGGATCGCCGGCGGAGCGCGGCTGGGCGGGACGGCCCACCGCCTGCGGGGCGACTACGTCGAGGCCGGAAGCTGGGCGGTGGTGGCCGCCATCACCGGGGGAGAGCTGGAGGTGCGGGGCGTGGCAGGCTCCGATCTCGAGCCGCTCACGGCTGTGCTCGGCCGCATGCGGGTGGGCTGCGAGGTGGCGGGCGAACGATTCGTGGTACGACCGTCGCAACCCCGCGCGGTGCGCCAGATCACCACCGCTCCGTGGCCCGGATTCCCCAGCGACATGGTGAGTCTCGCCACCGTGCTGGCGACGCAGGCGGACGGCCGGACCCTTATTCACGACTGGATGTACGAGCTGCGGCTCTTTGCGCTGGAGCAGTTGAGCGGCATGGGCGCCAACCTCTTCCTCTGCGATCCCCACCGCATCATCGTCGAGGGCGGCCGCGCGCTGCACGGACGCACCCTGGACACGCGCGACCTGAGATCGGGGATGGCTCTCATCGCGGCTGGGCTGGCAGCGCAGGGGGAGAGTCGCATCAGCCCGCTCGAAACGGTCGAGCGTGGCTACGCGAGCGTCGTGGACCGGCTGCGGTCGCTCGGGGCTCGCGTGGCCGTCGAAACGTAAGGCTCCGCGCCCAGGCGCAGGAGTTTCGCGCCAGCGAGCTCCGCGTGATCGACTCCGGCAGCCAGACGTTGCTGTCGGCGACCCGTTTGACGTCGCACTTGCCCGGCGTGGCGATTCCGGACTGGCCGTTGCGCCGCGCGATCGACGCCGATGTGGTAGCGGCAAGATGAAAAGGGACCCCGCGGCAATCTGAAAAGGGACCCCCT
>VXME01000080.1 GCA_009861545.1 Acidobacteriota bacterium
GAGGGCGGCCGGACGGTCGGCTCGGGCACCATCACCGAGATCGTCGACGACTAGGGCCGGCTTCGCGCCGGGCGGGCGGCAACTCGAGACGGAAGGTCACCACATGCGGGATATCGTCATTCTGGCGTGCACCGAGTGCAAGCGACGGACCTACACGACGACCAAGAACAAGCGGAAGACGCCCGACCGGCTGCAGCTCAAGAAGTACTGCCGCTGGTGCCGGGGGCACAGGCTGCACCGGGAGACGAAGTAGCGCGTGCGTGGGCACAGGCCAGTAGCTCAATTGGTAGAGCACCGGTCTCCAAAACCGGGGGCTGGGGGTTCGAGCCCCTCCTGGCCTGCCAACATCGTCGCAAGGGACACTGAATCGTGAAATCGACGAAGCTGGAGAGCGTACGCGAGCCGTCCGGGGGGGGCGTGTTCGGCTGGTGGGGCAGGTCCCGCACGTTCCTGGCGCAGGTGCGGAACGAGCTCGAGCGGGTGACGTGGCCCACCTGGAAGGAGGTGCAGGCGACGACGTTCGTCGTGATCCTGACCTCCATTATGTTCGGCATGTACCTGTGGGGCATCGATCTGGTGCTGGATCGGCTGGCGCGGGCGCTGTTCCAGGCATTTGGTGTGTGATGACCGACGTCAGCACGAAGCAGTGGTACATCGTTCACACCTACTCCGGCTTCGAGCAGAAGGTGGAGGACTCGCTGAAGCTGCGCGTCAAGGCGCACGGCATGCAGGACGAGATCGGCGAGACCCTCGTGCCGACCGAGGACGTCGTCGAGATGCGCGCCGGCAAGCGCGTCGTTACGACGAAGCGCGTCTTTCCCGGCTACATCCTCGTGAAGATTGCACCCGAGCCGGGCGCCGGCGGGAAGATGTCGGATCGCGCGTGGCACGTCGTGAAGAACACCCCGAAGGTCACCGGGTTCGTCGGGGCCGGCCAGAAGCCGACGCCGCTGACCGACGACGAAGTGAACCAGATTCTCCATCAGATGACGGAGGCGGCCGAGCAGCCGAAGCCGAAGTACACGTTCGACAAGGGCGATCAGGTCCGGATCAACGAGGGGCCGTTCACCAGCTTCAACGGGGTGGTCGAGGACGTGAACGTCGACCGCAACACCCTGAAGGTGATGGTGACGATTTTCGGGCGTTCCACGCCGGTGGAGCTCGACTTTCTGCAGGTGGAGAAGCTGTAGACCAGCATGGCGAAGAAGATCATCGGACAGGTGAAGCTCCAGATCGCGGCCGGCAAGGCGACGCCGGCCCCGCCGGTCGGCACCGCGCTCGGCCCGCACGGCGTCAACATCATGGACTTCTGCAAGGCGTTCAACGCGAAGACCGCCGCCCAGGAGGGGCTGATCATTCCGGCGGTCGTGACCGTGTACGCGGACCGCTCCTACAGCTTCATCACGAAGACGCCGCCGGCCGCCGTGCTGCTGAAGCGCGCCGCCAACATCGCCAAGGGCTCCGGCGAGCCGAACCGCACCAAGGTGGCCAAGGTGACCCGGCAGCAGGTGGAGGAGATCGCCGGGGTCAAGATGCCGGACCTGAACGCGAACGACCTCGACGCCGCCGTCGCGATCGTGGCGGGCACGGCGCGGTCGATGGGCATCGAGGTCGAGGGTTGATCATGGGCAAGAACGGCAAGCAGTTCGAAGCGGCGAAGGCCAGGGTGGGTCCGGGCCCGTACCCGATCGAGGAAGCCATTCCGCTGGTGCAGAGCCTCAAGTTCGCCAAGTTCAACGAGACGGTCGAGATGGCGATGCGGCTCGGCGTCAATCCGAAGCACGCGGATCAGATGGTCCGCGGCACCGTGGTGCTGCCGCACGGGCTCGGGCGGAGCAAGAACGTGCTGGTGATCGCGAGCGCCGACAAGCAGAAGGAAGCCGAGGAGGCCGGCGCCGACACGGTCGGCGGCGAGGAGATGGTCGAGAAGATCCAGGGCGGCTGGATGGACTTCGAGGCGGTCGTGGCCACGCCCGACATGATGCGATCGGTCGGCAAGCTCGGCCGCATTCTCGGGCCGCGCGGCATGATGCCGAACCCGAAGACCGGTACCGTCACGCCGGACGTGGCGAAGGCGGTGCGCGAGATCAAGGCCGGCAAGGTCGAGTACCGGGTCGACAAGGCGGGCGTCGTGCACGCCGCGATCGGCAAGGTGTCGTTCGAGGTGCAGCAGTTGCTCGACAATGCGAATGCGCTCGCCGCGAGCGTCATCAAGGCGAAGCCCGCCGCCGCCAAGGGCCGCTACGTCAAGGGCGTGCACCTGTCGTCGACGATGGGTCCGGGCGTTCCGGTCGACACGGTCAGCGTCGAAGCCGGCGCGAAGGCATAGGCATGGCACTCAGCAGGGCAGGCAAGGAAGAGCGGCTCGCGGCGCTTCGGGACGAGTTCGGCGCCGCCGAGAGCATCGTGCTCGTGGACTACAAGGGGCTCGACGTCCCGAAGGTGACGGAGCTGCGCCGGAAGGTGCGCGGCGCGGCCGCGAGCTATCGGGTAGTGAAGAACTCCCTTGCGCGCCGGGCCGTGAGCGGGACGCCGTTCGAGGCGTTGCGGGACCGCATCGAGGGCACCACGGCGGTGGCCTGCAGCCGCGAGGATCCGGTCGCGCTGGCGAAGGTCCTCGTGGACTTCGCCAAGGCCGAGCCGGATCTGGTCGTGAAGATGGCGGTGGTGCAGGGCCAGTCGGTGGAGGCGGACGGCGTCATCGACCTGGCGGCGCTGCCCGGCAAGCCCGAGCTGCAGGCGAAGCTGTTGATGGTGCTGCAGGCGCCGATGACGCAACTGGTGCAGGTGCTGAACGCCGTGCCGCGCGACTTGATGAGCGTTCTGAGCCAGGTCGAAAAGAAGAAGTCCGAGGAGGAAGGCTGAGCATGGCTGACGTGACCCAGGACCAGGTGGTCGATTACATCAAGGAAATGTCGGTTCTCGAGCTGTCGGGACTCGTCAAGCGGCTCGAGGACGAGCTGGGCGTGTCGGCGGCGGCCGCGATGCCGGTCGCGGTCGCGGGGGCCGCGGCGCCCGGCGCGGCGGCGGCCGAGGAGGAGCAGACCGAGTTCACGGTGACGCTGACCGAGATCGGGCCGAAGAAGATCAACGTGATCAAGGTGGTCCGCGAGGTCACGAGCCTGGGCCTCAAGGAGGCCAAGGATCTGGTCGAGAGCGCGCCGAGCGCCGTGAAGGAAGCGATCCCCAAGGACGAGGCGGAGGCGCTGCAGAAGAAGTTCGACGAAGTCGGCGCCAAGGCCGAGATCAAGTAGGCCTCGGCGCACGTCGTGGCCCGGCGGGTGTCGGCGGCCGTCCGTCGCCTGCGGCGCGCCCGCGCCGCGGGCGGGTCGGTCCGGGCGCGCGCGGCCTGCAGGAAGGGCCGCGCGACGCGACCGCGTCCGACGCG